>NZ_JACGAS010000020.1:0-34323 GCF_020138135.1 Campylobacter sp. RM12647
AAATAAAAAATGTTCTACTCTATTACATAAAGCTCTTTGTATCCAACAATAATATGTAATATAGTAGATAAAAAATGTTCTACTCTATTACATAAAACTCCTTGTATCCAGTAATAATATGTAATATAGTAGATAAAAAAATGTTCTACTCTATTACATAAAAAATAAAAAATGTTCTACTCTATTACATATTTTTATGTTATCAATACTTGCATATTATAAAAGTATTATTGTGTTAAAAACTATAGCTATGCTTTCAGGTTTATCGCTATATATTCATTAATATTGTAAAAATAAAAATTATTCTTTATATAGCTCAATAATTAATACTATTTTAAAACAACTTTAAATAAAATTACTATTATTTTATTTAAAGGATTAAAGATGATTTCTTTTTTAAGACCTGTCAAAAAGGATAGGGTGATTAAAGATGATGAGTTGCTAAGCACTTATTATAAGTATAGAAAACTTTCGTTAAGTGGTGTGTTTGTTGGTTATATGGGATATTATTTAGTAAGAAACAATATTACCCTATCTACTCCATTAATTAAGACTGATTTAGCAGTAAATAATTCTGATATAGGTTTAATTACTGGTTCTATGCTAATTGCTTATGGTATTAGTAAAGGCGTTATGAGTGCTTTAAGTGATAAGGCTGACCCAAAAAGATATATGGCTTTAGGTCTTATTTTATGTGCGTTAATTAATGTATTATTAGGCTTTTGTAATGCTTTATATGCTTATGTAGGTGCTGTTATTGCACTTGGAGTTTTTCAAGGAATGGGCGTTGGACCTAGTTTTATTACTCTAGCTAATTGGTATCCTAAAAAAGAAAGAGGAATTTATACTGCTATTTGGAATATAAGCCATAATATTGGAGGGGGTTTGGTAGCTCCAATTATTTCTAAATCTGTTTTAATATTATCTCCTGTATTAGGGATTGCTGCAGCTGATTTTAATGCTACTTATTGGAAAGTAAATCACTTTTATGTCCCAGCAATTTTAGCCTTGTTAATTAGTGTTTATGTTTTATACGCTGTTAAGGGTAATCCTAAAAATGAAGGGTTAAAAGAATTAAACGAGATTAATAAATTAAGAGGTTATGAAGAAGATATTAAAAACTCAGCTTCAACTACTGATTTAAGTAGTAAAGAAATATTTGTTAAATATGTTCTAAAAAACCCTAATGCTTGGTATGTTGCTTGGATGGATACTTTTGTTTATATGATTAGATTTGGGTTGATAAATTGGCTTCCTATTTATCTTTTATCTGTAAAAGGCTTTAGTAAAGAGCAAATGCATACAGCGTTTTTATTCTTTGAATGGGCTGCAATTCCATCAACAATGTTAGCAGGAATTATATCTGATAGATTATTTAAAGGATATAGAATGCCACCTGCAATTCTTGCTGTTTGTATAATATTTTTTATGATTATTGGATATTTTACGAGCGATAATATTTACTACACTATATTTTTTGCAGCAGCAGCTGGGTGTTTAGTATATGTGCCACAATTTTTAGCAAGTGTTCAAACTATGGAAGTTGTTCCTGCTTTTGCTGTAGGTTCTTGCGTTGGTCTTCGTGGATTTATGAGCTATGTCGTAGGAGCTTCTTTAGGAACTATGCTTTTAGGTGCTATGGTTGATGCTTTTGGTTGGAATGCAGGTTTATATATGCTTTTATTTGCTTGTATTATGTGTATTGTGTTTTCTTTACTTTGCCACTTTGGTGCTAAGAATAAGAAATTTTAATTTATGAGATTATATTTTTTATTATAACGAAGTTCTAAATTCTTAGAACCAATTAATCCGCCTTGATGAATATATAAGATATTTTCTTTTAGTTCATCAAGGTTTTCATAAATTGCCTTTAAGCAAACGCTATCATAAAGCAAATCAAACTCAATATTGCTAATATTTTTTGTTAATATAAATAGCTCTTCATAAAGATTTGCAAAATGATATTTTCTAGCAGTTTTTAATAATTTTAGCTTGGAATTTGGATTAAGTTTGTTTATTTGTTTTACAAAATATTCATTAGCATTTACGCAAGATGCTGTAAAAACTCTAGCATTTGAGAGTGTGCTTAGATATTTTTCAAGATAAATCGCACTTGTATAAGTTCCACTTGCTAATACTACATCACAATCTAATTCATTTACAATTTTTGCTATTTCTTTTGCCATTTTATAAAAGCCAAATCTAGCATAATCTTCACAAACACCTTCGCTAATTAAAAAGCTATTATTATCATTTTTATGCAAAGTTTTTGCAAATTCTTTAGGATTATTCGCATAATAAATCACAGCATTATTTTCTAATGCACTTTTTAAATTCCCACTAATTTCGCATCTTCTAGCACAAACAAAAGAAAAATTATAATTATTATTTTTAGTCCAGAGTGCTAGTGCTTGCATAGCATTTGATTGACTTGAGCCATAGCAGATTATGTGTTTATAAGGGAGTTTTAAGTCTTTAAATATATCTAATTTTCTTGCTTTATTGCCGTTAATTTCGCCTAATAAATCATCTCTTAAAATAATAATATTTTTATTAAAAATCTTAAGAGTTGAAAACATTTAATACCTTGATAAAATCTTTTTCCTAAAGCAAATCTTAGAAATTATTAGCGAAGTGAAAAATACAAAAGTAATAGTATAAAAATGATAATTTAAAAACATCATCATAGGAACTAGATAAATTATCAAAAACACAAGCATAGCTAAATACTCGTGGCTTTTTTCATACCTTGAGCTAATAATACTAAATGCTAGTGCGTAATGAACACTTGCAATAGGAAGTAGGCTAAGTAGGACATAGATTACTAATTCTTTTGATTTTGAAGGGGTTTTATAATCTTTCCAATAGTCTTTAAATGATTGAATATTAGTAATTTTTGAATTAATTAAGGTGCTAAAGCTAAGGTTTTTAATCTTTGCAATTTCTGTATTTTGCTTGAAATTATATAGCATTACATTGTCTAAATTAAATGTGATTTTATTATCTTCGTTTAGGATTGTTCCTTGATTGGCTAATAATATTTGTTCGTTTTTAGAATTTGTTTTTGGCAAATATAAAACAATATTTTTATAAATTCCATTCTCTAATTCATCTGCAAAATATATATAATCTCCTAATTTTTGACCAAAATTAGCATTTTTAAGATTAATTTTAGAAAAGGCTTTTTTATAATCAATAAAATTATCATATAAAGAAAAGCTAAGTGGCATTAAAACTATGCTAATTACTAATAAAACCAAACTTACTATAAAGGCTAAAAAGCTAATAAAATTAGCTATTTTTCTAGGGTTTAATCCTAGAGAAAAAAGCATAATTATTTCGTTTTCTTTAGATAATCTTAGAATACACATAAAACATGTAATAAAAAAGCTAATAGGAGTAGTAAAAATGATGAGTTTTACACTCATAAGAGAATATAATTTAAATAATTCATATAAGCTTAATTCTATATAAGAAGTAATTTTTGCTATTTGAAATAAGACAATGATAGAGCTTACTAAAAATAGCGTTAAAAATATTGATAAAAAAGAGCCTATGAATTGTCTAAATAAATATTTTTTAATCATTGCACATAATCTAAACAAAATTGCCCAATGTTAGGGAAAAACCATACTAAAGCAAGTCCTATGCTTAAAAATGGTATGAAAGGAACTTGTATGTTTTCCTTGCCTTTTATTCTTAGATACATAAAAACAGGCAAACTCACAACAGCTCCTAAAAATATAGCCACAAAACCAAGTTTAATTCCTAATAAGGCTCCAATTAATGCCATTATTTCAATATCAGCTTCGCCCATTACTTGAATACATTCATCATCGCTTTTTGCCTTTGCATTCATTATGCTCTCTATTAAAGATTTTAGCAAATACGCACCACCTGCAAAGATTAAAGCATCTTTAAAACTACTTATTGAATGAGTATAAATTAGAGCAAAAATCAAAGTTAGCATTAAAGTAAAGCTAGGCACAGCAAGGTAGCGAACATCAATAATGCAAAGTGCAAATAATAAGCTAAATGATAATGCTAAGCAAATAGAATAAGCAAGATTTTCTAAACTACTAATATCTATGCAATATAAAAATATAAAGCCAACAATTAGCTCAATTAATGGATACTGAATGCTTATTTTGCTTTTACAAAACCCACATTTACCACCTAAAACTAGCCAAGAAATAATAGGGATATTGTGATAGAATTTCAATTTGTTATTACAGCTTCCACAAGAACTTGGCGGATAAAAAATACTTTTTCTCTCAGGTAGTCTTAAAATCAATACATTTAAAAACGAGCCAAAAACAAGCCCAAATATAAAAACTAAAATACTAAACTCCACCGAAATTCCTTTTACAAATTCTATAATTTTTAATAATTTCTTTTAATTCATCTTCTTTAAAATCAGGAAACAAAGTAGGGGTAAAAACAAACTCTGCATAAGCACATTGCCAAAGTAAGAAATTTGAAATCCTAAAATGTCCGCCAGTTCTAATCAATAAATCAACATTGTTTTTAATATCTAAATATTTATTAAAATTATTTTCATCTATTTCTTCATCACTTGCTTTTAATTTTTTAAAAGCTCTTAAAATCTCATCTTTTCCGCCGTAATTTATGCCTAGATTAAAAATAATTCTTGAGTAATTTTTAGTTTTTTCTTCAAACTCATTAATTAAATTCTTAGTATCTACATCAAGAACACTAATATCTCCAAAGCTTTTAAATCTAATTTCATTTTTTATAAAATTGTTTAATTCACTAGATAAGTATTCTTTAAGTAATTTGAAAATAAACTCAATTTCTTCTTTAGGTCTTTTCCAATTTTCGGTAGAAAATGCAAATAAACTAAGCTCTAAAACGCCTTCTTCAATACAAGCTTTTACCAATCTTTCAATAGTTTTTGCACCTGCTTTATGCCCGAAACTTCTTAATAAACCTTGATTTTTAGCCCATCTGCCATTACCATCCATAATGATTGCTAAATGATTTAACTCATTCATAAATTTCCTTTATAACTAAGGCTAAAAAAATCATCTTTATAAGTAGTCAATTCTACATTTTGCGAATATTCAAAGCAGATTTTTTGAACCTTAGAAAAGCTAGTTAATATTTTATTATCATTTAAAAAAAGGCTTAATTTAGCAAAAACATCATAATAAATTGCTAATTCATTTTTTTTCTTTCTATATTCAATTAATATAGGTTTTCCTTCAAGCAAACAAGGTAAATATAAAATATCTTCATTCAAAGCAAAAAGCATTGTTTTATAGCATTCATAATCTGATTTTTGATTTGTTTGGATTAATGAATTAATTAGCGTGTATTTAAAATCATCTCTAAAAGCGATTTTTAATAACTCAAAACAATCATAATCAATATAGGCAAAAACCTTATCAGCTTGAAGATTTTTAAAGACTAAACTATCATAAATTTCAGCTAAATAATAAGTATTTGGCTCTAAATTAATGTTTGATTTTGTGGTTAATTCTTTTTTACCAATTAATAATTTGTAGCGATTAAACATTAATTTATCAATTACTTTAAATTTAATTGGCAAAACATCATTAAACATCAGCTTTTACTCTATCAAAAATAATTTTTGCTAAGTTTTCTTTAGTATCAAAATACCCTTCACTAATGCCTGAATAATCACAGAAAAATATCTCGTTTTTACTTGAGCCAAATTGAGTATGTTCTCCTAAAATATTAAGACATAATAAGCTTAAACCTTTATTTACTAAAGCTTTTTTTGCATTATCATAGGCAGTCTTTTCATCACACTCTAGTTTAAAGCCGATTTTTTTACCCGAAAAATTAAAAGTAGCTAATAAATCATCATTAGGTCTTATTTTGATATTAAATTCTTCATCAAATTCATCTCTTTTTATTTTTCTTTCTTGTTTGATAGGGATAAAATCACTAACTGCAGCACACATAAATAAATAATCAAATTCTTTATAATCTTGCATTAAGGCTTTTAATTCAGCACTTGTATCGTAGCTTAATTGTGTGAAATTTTCATTTTTAATCTCATCACATCTAGCCTTTAAATACACCACATTTGCACCCCTTAAATAAGCTTGTTTAGCTAGTGCATCTGACATAGTTCCACTTGAATAATTTCCTATATTTCTTACCAAATCAATGCTCTCACGAGTGCCACCACCTGTTATTAAAATATTTTTTCCCATATAGAATTTATCTTTATAAATTTCTCTTAAAGTTGCTAGAAAAATATCTTTTGTATTAGCTAAAGCTCCTATTCCAAATTCTTTACAAGCTAAGGTTTTGCTAATTGGCTTTACTATTTTTACACCTAAACTCTTTAAATATTCTAAGCTTTTTTGTGTTTGACTTGCTAAATACATATTAGTATTTGCTGCAGGTGCTATTATTAGTGGTTTGTTTGAAGCAATTAAGGTGCTTAAAAATACATTATCACAAACTCCATTAGCTAGTTTATTTATTGAATTAACACTAGCAGGAGCAAATACAACAGCATCACAATCTTTTGAAAACATTATGTGATTTTTATCATTTTCCCAGCTTTCATTCTCACTTGTTAAAACGCTCTCGCATAATGCTTCATAAGCTAATTTATTTACGAATTTCAAAGCCCCATCACTTAATAAAGCTTTTACTTTAATTCCTTCTTCTTTAAACATAGAAATTAATTCAAAGCTTTTATAAAAGCTAATACTTCCACTAACACATAATAATACTTTCATTAAAAATCCTTAAAATTATTAAAAATCACGCCTTTATTACGCTCTATAAATAAATCTTTTGCTTTTAATTTAGCAGCGTCTTTATTGCTAATCGTGCTACCTGCTGCAATTAAAGTATCGCTAGGTATGTTAATTGGTGCTATTAGGTTTGAGTTTGAGCCTATGAAGACATTTTTACCGATTTTGCTTAGGTGTTTGTTTTTGCCATCGTAATTACAAATTATTACACCACAGCCAATATTTACACCGCTACTAATCTCGCAATCTCCTAAATAAGCTAAATGCCCAGCTTTTACATCTTCTAATTTTGCATTTTTGCATTCTACGAAATTACCGATTTTACTATCTTTAATAACGCATTTTGGACGAATTCTAGCCATTGGCCCTATGCTTGAATTAGTTATCTCACTATTTTCTATAACGCTATTTGCTAAGATTTTTGAGCTTTTTATAATAGAATTTGCCTTAATCACAACTCCGCTTTCAATCTCACAATCATTGCTAATTTGTGTATCAAGCTCTATGAAAATACTATCTTTATTATGCATAATAACGCCATTTATAAGCAATTCATCTTTTATTCTTTTTTGCATAATTTGCTCGGCTTGTTCTAAATCTAATTTATTATTAATGCCTAAAAACTCAATCTCATCAAAGGTGCATTCACTAACGCTTATTTTATCATCTATAGCCATTTTGATAATATCAGTTAGATAATATTCTTTTTGAGCGTTGTTGTTGTTTAGCTTAGGAATGTAAGTTTTTAATATATCTTTACTGATTTTATAAATTCCAGCATTACATAAAGTGCATTTTAATTCTTCATTGTTTGCATCTTTTGTCTCTACAATTTTACTTATTTTGTCATTTTCTTTAATCACTCTTCCGTAAGAATTAGCACTATATTTATTAAAAGTGCTTAAAACTATTTTAGAATTTGTATTAGCTATAATTTTTAGACTATTTTGTGTGATTAAAGGCATATCAGCATTTAAAATCAACGCTTCTTCGTATTTTGGCTCATAATTTATTAAAGCCCCGCCTGTGCCTTTATGATTTTGCATATCTTGATATATATATTTTAAATTAGAATAATCTTTTAAATGCTCTTTTATAGCGTCTGCTTGATGGTGTAAAATCAAAGTTATATCATCACTAAGTTGCAAAGCATTTTCAATAATAATTTTAATTAAAGATTTTCCACAAATTGTATGCAAAGGTTTTGCTAAATTACTATTCATTCTAGTGCCAAAACCAGCTGCTAGTATTACTATGCTTAATTTCATATTTTTCCTTTAGATTTTAAGAAAATGTTAGCAAGTTTTGGATAACATTTTTAAAAACTATTTAAGGAAATTAGTGAAAAAACTATTGCTTTTATTATTGTTTTCAGTGTTTATTTACGCTGATACTCCACTTAGCGTTCCTACATTAAATCTAAATCTAAGCGCACCAGAAACGCCTAGCCAATTAGTAACTACTTTAAATGTAGTCATAGTTTTAACTATATTAGCTTTAGCTCCTAGTATTATATTTGTATGCACTTCGTTTTTAAGATTAGTTATAGTGTTTTCGTTTATGAGACAAGCTATGGGAACACAAGCAATGCCGCCTAATACAATTTTAATATCTTTAGCGCTTGTGATAACTTTTTTTATAATGCAACCAGCTGCTAATAAATCTTATGAAACAGGCATTAAGCCTTATTTGGAAGAAAAAATAGGCTATGAAGAAGCATTTGCATTAAGTGTTAAGCCGTTTAAAGAATTTATGCTTAAAAATACTAGAGAAAAGGATTTAGCACTATTTTATCGCTTAAGAAATATTGATAATCCTAAGAGTATTGATGATGTGGATTTAGTAACTTTAGTTCCTGCTTTTATGATTAGTGAATTAAAAACTGCATTTGAGATAGGATTTTTGCTATACTTACCTTTTTTAGTAATTGATATGGTTGTATCATCAGTATTAATGGCTATGGGTATGATGATGTTGCCGCCGGTTATGATATCTTTACCATTTAAAATTCTAATTTTTGTCTTAGTTGATGGTTGGAATTTATTAATTGGTAATTTGGTTAAAAGTTTTACATAGGAAAAAATATGAAAAAATTATCTTTAATTTTATTAAGTCTTAGTTTGCTTAATGCAACTAGCTTAAAAACTATGCTAGAAAGTATTGAGAATAATGAGCAATTAAAAGCTAAAAATTATGAAACTTTAAGCAAAGAAGAAAGTGCAAAAAGCGTAAAATACAAATACTATCCTAGTGCTACTTTACAAGTTGGATTTGTTAGTTTTGATTATGATAGATATATAATAAATCCAAATAATTTAACAAATGTAAGTGTAGCAATAGATGCTTTAATTTATGATGGTAAAAGAAATTCTAATATAAATCTTGCGAAAAAAAATCACGAATTAAGTCAAATTGAATTAGAAAAGGCTAAAAATGAATTGGAATTTAATTTAGTAAGTTTATATTATTCTTATTTAGCTTTAATGGAAAATATTGAATATAAAGAGCAGAATTTAAAATATTTAAATGCGAGTTTAAGTAGATTAGAAAATTTAAACAAAGTAGGCTTAAGACCTAATGATGAGCTAGAAATATTTAGAGCAAAAGTAGAATTAAATAAAAGTGAATTAGTTAATTTAAACTATCAAAAAGATGAGATATTAAGTAATATTTATTTAATAACTAATAATAATTTTATTCCTACAAAAGGCAGTGCTATTATTTATGAAGATAGTGCTAATAAATCTTATGATATTAAAATAAATTCTTTAAAAGAAGAGATGAGCGAGCTTAATAAGGATTTATCATTAGCACCATTTAAACCTACTATTTTTGTAAAAAATATTGTGGGATTTTCAAAAAATAATTTCAATTATTCTTTATATGCTCCGTTTGATATGATAGTAAAAGAAAGAGTAAAAGAAAAAATGTTTTCAAATATATTTATGCTAGGTTTATCTTGGAATGTTTTTTCTTTTGGAGCTGATAAAAAAGCTTATGAGAGTGCAAAACTTAGTAATTTAGCTGCTAAAGAAATGAATATATATAGCAAAAAATCAGTTAGTGAAAAGGAAAAACTATTAATTCAAAAAATTGCATCTATACAAGAAGAAATAAATGCTAATGAAAAGCTTTTAAATGCTAGCAAAATTGCTTATGAGAGTATTGCTAAAAAATATGAAGCTGGACTTGTTGGATATGTTGAATATTTAAATTCTTTAGAAACTATGCAAGGAGCTTTGGCGAAGCTTAGCTTAAGTAAAGCTAAATTTGAAATATCTAAGGCAGAATTATTACTTGCTAAAGGTATCATTATTAAAGATTTTGTAATTGATTTATAGGAGAAATATTGAAAAAATTAGTAATTTTATTGATTAGTATTAATTTATTTGCTGATTCTATTTATGCGAGTTTTGATGTGGTTGCTCAAAAAAGTGCTAAATTATCATTGCAATCTTTTGGTATTGTAAATAAAATAAATGTAGATGTTGGTAGTAGTGTAAAAAAAGGCGATGTTTTATTAGAACTTGATAGCTCAATTGAGCAAGTTGGATTAGAAGAATCAAATGTTCAACAAAAATTAGCAAATGAAGCTTTAGTTTTAGCTACAAGCACTCTTAAAAGATATGAACAAGTAAAATCAGTATTAAACGAACAAATTTTAGATGAAATTAACTTTAAAAAAAGTGAAGCAGAACAAAAATTAAAATCAGCAAAAATGTCTAGTAAAAAATATGAAACATTAATAAATCAAAAAAAATTAAAAGCCCCTTTTGATGGAATAATTACGGCAAAATATATTGAAGTTGGAGAAGGCGTAGCAAGCCCTAATCAGCCATTATTTATTTTGGATAGTTACCCTGAAGTTAAATTACTTTTAAGTTTTGATGAAAAATACTCTGATAAAGTTAAAGTAGGTAATACTTATGAATATAGTATAAATGGCTTAAATATGAAAGGTGTAATTAGTAAAATATATCCAAATATTGATATAAAAACTAGAAAAATTTATGCAGAAGTCTTAGCAAGTGACATACAAATTGGTTCATTTGGAGATGGTTATATTATTACGGATAAATAAATGTTAAAAATTGCAATTAATAGACCTGTTACTATTTTAATGACCTTTTTAGGGTTATTGTTTTTTGGTGTTATATCAATTTTTACAATGCCTATTAATTTATATCCTAATGTTGATATTCCACTTGTAAAAATTACAACATTTGCAAATGCTGATTTAAGCTATGTAGAATCTCAAATTACTAAAAAATTAGAAAATCAAATATCTGGTGTAAGTCAAATCAAAAGAATTACTTCAAAAAGTTTTAATAATTTAAGTGTAATTGCTGTGGAATTTGAATTAGGAAGAGATTTAGAAATAGCAGTAAATGATATTCGTGAAAAAATATCAAAAATAAAATTAGAATATCCACCTAGCGTTGAAAAAGTCTCATCTGATGCAGGTGCGGTTATGAGTATTTTTATTTCATCTAAGCAATTAGATGATAAGGCTTTGATGCAAATTATTGAAGATGATATAGAAGGTGATTTCCAGCGTATAAAGGGCGTTGGAGAAGTTAAAATGGTAGGTTATTTAAAAAATAACATAAAAATAGATTTAAATTTAGATGAATTAAATAAATACCATATTAATTCTTTAGATGTAGCAAAACTAATAAAAATGCAGAATTTTAAAACTTTTTTAGGAAGTATTGAAAATGAAGCTAAAAATATAACTATTAAAGGTTATTTCGACTCAAATAGTATAGAAGAATTAGAGCAATTAAGAATAGCTCCAGGAGTATTTTTAAAAGATGTAGCAGATATTAGTATAGGATATACTTTAAAAGATAGTTATGCTCATTTTAATGGAGATAATGGGGTTTTAGTAGAGCTTAAAAAAATCACAGGTCAAAATAGCTTAGAAGTTGCTAAAAATATTAAACAAGCCTTAATAGGTATTCAAGATTATCATAAAAATATAGAATTTGAAGTTGTTTATGATAAATCAGAAAATATTACAAAGCATATAAATCAAGTTGTATTTGATATGTGTTTAGGGGTGATTTTAACAATTTTAATAGTATTTTTATTTTTAAGAAATATTAGTGCTACTATTATTGCTAGCATTGCAATTCCTACTTCAATTATTTCAAGTTTTTTTCTAATAGATTTATTTGGATACGATTTAAATCGCTTGACATTAATAGCACTTACTTTATCTATTGGTATATTCGTAGATGATGCAATAGTTGTAATTGAAAATATTAGTAAAAAAATTAAGGCAGAGAAAAATGCTTTATATGCAAGCTATGAAGGTATTAAGGATATTGCTTTTTCTGTATTTAGTATCAGTATAGTTTTATTATGCGTGTTTATTCCGATTTCGTTTATGAATAGTATTTCTGGTTTGTTTTTTAATACATTAGGAATGAGTGTTGCCTTTGGAGTAATTATATCGTTTTTAGTTTGTGTATTTTTAGTCCCAACCATTAGTGCTAGGTTTTTAAATACCAACGAGAGTAAATTTCACGATAGAACAGAAAAATATTTTATTAAATTAGAAAGTTGGTATGAAAATACACTTGATACTATATTAGAATATAAAAAGATTTTTATAGGTATTATTTTAATTTTATGTGCTTTATCTTTTTCTTTAGCACCTAAAATAGGACTTGATTTCTTACCTATGGAAGATGATAGCGAACTACAAGTTCAAATAGAATCTAAAAAAGATTTATCAATAGAAGTTATGGAAGCTAAATCTTTAGAAGTCTTAAAGCAAATTAAAGAAAATAAAAATGTAGATTATGCTTATTTATTAGTAGGCTACGATGATGCAAAAGATAGAAAAAAATCTAAAATATATGTTAAGTTAAAACCTTTAAATGAAAGAACCGAAAGACAAAAAGAAGTAGTATCTAATCTAAGAGATAGTTTGAGTTTAAAAGAATTTAAAATCAAAGTTTTAGAAATACCTAAATTTGAAGGTGCAGGTATTGATGAGCCAGTTCAATTTGTATTATTGGGTGATGATTTTTCTTCTTTAGTAAGTGCTAGTAGAAGAGCAAAAAATATTTTAAGTGAATTAAAAGGCGTTGTTGATATTAGCGATGATATTGATGCTTATGCAGATGTTTTAGCTATTTATATAGATAAAGAAAAAGCAAGAAAATTAAATGTAAATACCCAAGAATTAGCAGGGATAATTCAAACTTCTTTTGCACACGCTAATGTTGGGGTATTAGATGGTTTAAAAGATAGTAAAGATATATTTATTCAACTTGAAAAAGTATCTAAAGAAGATATGAAATCACTTGAGAAAATACAAATAAGAACTATGGATAATAATTTAATTAGCCTATTAAATGTAGTAAATATTAGGCTAATTAAGGATAGTAGTAGTATTAATAGACTTAACAAAACTCGTTCAGTAAAAATTACTGCAGGGGTTGATAGAGTTTCTTTAGACGAGGTTAAGGCAAAACTAGAAACTAATATGAGTAAGATTATGCAAAATACTGGATTAAGATATACTTTTACTGGTTTTATTGACCTTTTAGAAGAAACAATGATAGGGTTTGCTATGGTTATGCTTTTATCATTTTTATTAATTTATTTAGTATTAGCAGCCCTTTACGAAAGCTTTATCGTTCCATTTGTAATAATGATTACAATGCCACTTGCGTTTGCAGGAGCTTGTATTGGTCTTTATTTGACAGGCAATACATTTTCTTTATTTGTTTTGGTTGCTCTTATTTTGTTGTTTGGAATGGTTGGCAAAAATGCAATTTTATTAATTGATGTTGCAAATAAATTATGTGATAGCGGAGTAGGGGTTAAAGAAGCTCTTAAAATAGCGGGCAAAAGTAGAATTAGAGCGATATTAATGACTACGATTGCTATGATTTTTGCAATGCTACCTTTGGCTATTTCGCATGGAGCTGGTTATGAGAGCAATTCTCCTATGGCAGTTGCAGTAATTAGTGGTCTTATTAGTTCAACTATATTAACACTTTTTGCTATTCCTGCAATTTATGAAGTATGTTATAAATTAGATAGAAAGTTAAAAAGAATTTATAAAAGAGATTTAATTTAAGGTTTTTTATCTTTTGGATAAAAAACCTAAGTTTTAAAATGAATAGCCTAATCCTATTCCAAAATTAACACCTTTACCTACTAAATTATTATCATAGCCTACTTTTACTTGAGTATAAAATCCATTAAGTTGTCTTGAAATACTATAACCTAATGATATATCTCCTGCTAGGACTGATTTTTCTTTTATATTATTGTTTGTGTAGTGCTTAGTAAATAATCTCATTCCAAGTATTAAATTGCTGTCCAAATACGATTTAGCAGCAATTCCTAGCGTTAATAGATTTGATTTTAAATTCTTATTAAAATTAGCGTTTTTTATAATATCACTACTTAAATTATATTTAGCCTTTTCATATCCTACACCGCCTAATAAAGAAAGCGATATATTGTAAATATCATTATAAAATCCATATCCACCTAAAGCTGTGAAATTATATAAATCAATATCAGTTTTGCTTCCTTGATTGCCTATAAAAAATCTTGAATATATATTAAAATGGCTAAAATCTATCCCACCTACAAAATCATTGTCATAATTATCCATTTTGTATAAATATACACTTGCGTTTAAGGTGCTAGATAAATCATTATCAAAAATATTATTTTTGTCTTTAATACTTGCACCTAGAGTGTTAAATTCTATAAAAGTTTGAGATATTAATAAATTGCTACAACAAAGTAAAGAAAAAATGATTTTTTTCATAAAAACTCCTTAAATAATTTATACAAATAATATTTGCATAGGTAATTATATTTTAAATATTATATCTATGGATAATATAAATAATAATTTTTATTAATTAGTATTTTTATTAAATAATAAAGCTTTTTTGATTTATAAGATACAATTTTAAATTCTTTTAATAAAAATATAAATATTTATGATAATTTTAAGTCTTTATTATAAGTAGTATATTTTGTAGATAAAAATAAGGCTTTAGGTAATTTTTGTGATTAAGCATATTAAATCATATATTATTTTTATATTTTTTTAAGGATATATAAAATCTCTTTTACATGGATTTTACGATTATTTAGATTTCTACTTGCTCTAAAGGTATTATATTTTTGCTCTAATATATTTAAGCTACCAAATTTTAAAAGAGTGTTTTTAAATTCATCTTCACTTATTATGCCTTCGTTGTTATATGAGATTAAAATTATTTTTGCTTTTAGATTATTTATTAGTTCAAAAAAGCTTTCGCTAGCTGTTTTTTTAGAATTATAAACGCTTTTATTCCAATCCTTTGTAATACCTGAAACCTTAGAAATATCTTGTGGTTTAATATAATTTGTAATTAGATTTAGCATAAAATAATTTGAGCCATAAGGGTGCTGATTGTAAGGCGGGTCGATATAGCACAAATCACAATCAAGCTCGTTTGCTAAAATATTTGCGTCGTTTTGAAACACATTAAAAGCTACATTATGGTTTGAAAAAATAGGCATTGCTAATTCAATATTAGCAATAATTCTACTAAGAGCATTTTTGCCATTTCCGCCCCATTCTCCTATGCCGTTTTTATTCTTGTAAAAGCCTTTAAAAACACCACTTGTATTTACTTTTACACTAGCTTCATATAAAAGTGGTGCTAAAAAGTATTTTTTATATTTGTGATTTTCTAGTAATAATCTTGCTGTATCAATATAACTAGCATTATAATTTGTATAAAAAGCTCTATCATTTTGAGTGATATTTAGCTCATCTTTAGGAGAGTAAAGCTCTCGTATAAAGCCGTTTTCATTAAAATTATTAATGATTTGTTCTTTTAGTTTTTTATGCTCTATTTCAAGCTCTTTATAAAAATTATTATCAATATTTGATAAATAGCATTCATTGATTGCTTTGCTATAACTTTCTAAATCATTTGCTATTAAATAGCTTGAGTGTTGTTTTAAAAATCTTGCGACAATGCCACTGCCACTAAACAAATCAACCGAGCTTAATTTATCTTTTTTAAGCTCGGTTTTTGCATATTTTACGCCTTTTTCAATAAAGCCTAATAATGAGCGTTTATTGCCTAAATAAGTAATTATTTGTTCGCTTAAATAGGCTTTGTTTTCTTGCATTAAAACGCTTTTTTAGCTAGATTTATAACAGCTTCGTTAAACTCACTAACCTTAGCAAATTCTAAGCCTTGAGCAAGTGCTGCGGTGCCATAAGCTATAAATGCTAGATTTTTAAGGCTATCTTCGTTATTTTCGTTTATTAGTTTTGCTACTAATTCGTGTTTTGCATTTAGTTGTAAAACGCCTTTAGCATTCATTTTTTCTCCGCTAAATTGAGCCATCATTTTAGCCATCATATATTCTTGGTCTTTAGTATCATAAACTAAGCTTGATAATGAGCTTTCTAAAGAATTAGATAAAACTACTTCTTTTACATCATTTTCTAATATTTTGCTTAATTTTTCACAAAAGCCTTTTTGCTCATCGTTTAATTCATCTTTTTTGATTTCATCAACTTCGTTTATAGCTTTTAAATCAAAATCTTTATATTTATGAACCATAGGAATTACGATTGGGTCAATCTTGTCGCTTAAAAGCAATACATTTATGCCATTTTTTTTGTAGCTTTCAAGTAAAGGTGAGTGTTTTAATAATTCTTTGTTTTCACCGATTAGATAATAAATAGTTTTATTTTCGCCTAAATTAGCACAATATTCATCAAGTGTGATTTGACTATCGTTTTGACTATTATCAAATTTGCATAATGCTAAAATTTCATCTTTGTTTGCACTTGGGTCAAACAATGCTTCTTTTAATACAGCACCAAATAATTTATAAAACTCATCATATTTATTAGCGTCATTTTTTTGTAATTTTTCTAATTCACCTAAAATCTTTTTAGTGCTGATTTCTTTGATTTTTCTTAAAATTACATTTTCTTGTAGTATCTCACGACTTACATTTAAAGGTAAATCCTCAACATCAAGCACACCTTTAACAAATCTTAAGTAACTTGGTAAAATCTCTTCTTTTTCGCTAATTAATACTCTTTTTACATAAAGTTTTATACCTTTTTCATAATCTACTCTATATAAATCGTGTGGAGCATTTGCAGGGATAAAAAATAAGCTTGAATATTCTAAAGAACCGCCCTCGCTTTTAGTATGAACATATAAAATCGGCTCTTTGCTATCATAACTTATGCCTTCATAGAATTTTAAATAATCTTCTTTTTTAAGGCTTGCTTTGTTTTCTCTCCATAAAGCTTTTGCTTTATTGATTTGCTCGAATTTTAATTCAGTTTTAGCGTCTTCTCCTTCGCCAACACTTATTTCTTTTTCTAAGAAAATCGGATAAGAAATATGATTTGAATACTTGCTAACTAGGTTTTCAATAGTGTGAGTGTTTAAAAACTCATCATCTTTTAAATGTAGAACTATTTTTGTGCCAAAACTATCTTTATTTGTTTTAGTGATTTCATAACCATTTGTATCAGAACTCCATAAAAACGAATCATTGCTTAAGGCTTTTTTAGTATAAACTTCAATTTTATTTGCAACCATAAATGCTGAATAAAATCCAACACCAAATTGACCTATCAAATCGCTATTTTTCTTAGCATCTTCGCTTAAATTTTCTAAGAATTTCTTAGTTCCACTTGAAGCAATTGTGCCTAAATTATTATTTAAATCAGCTTCGTCCATACCTATGCCGTTATCTTCTATGATTAATAATTTAGCGTCTTTATTAATGCTAATTCTAATACTAGGATTAAAGCTAATTCCTTTATAAGCTTCATCGCTAAGGCTTAAGAAATTTAGCTTATCTATAGCGTCGCTTGAGTTTGATATAAGCTCTCTTAAAAATATTTCTTTATTTGAGTAAAGTGAATGAATCATTAAATTAAGTAATTGATTTACTTCGGTTTTAAATTCCATATTTTCTCCTATTTAAAAAAATTTAAAGCAATATAAGTTGCTATTAGTCCAAATACTACATTTAAAATAATATTTGCACTAAAGGCAACGAAGCCTAATGATTTTAATAATGTTATGCTCTCATAAGTAATTGATGAAAAAGTAGTAAAAGCACCTAAAAATCCTACTACTATTAATAATCTTATCTCGTTTAAACTCTCGTAATTTTTAGCTAGTGCATAAAATAATCCTATCAAAAAACAACCTATTAAATTAACGATTAATGTCCCAGCTATAAAGAATTTAAAATCAAAATTACGATTTATAAAAGTGCTTAAAATATATCTTAAAACAGCACCAATGGCTCCACCTAAAGCAACCATAAAAATATTCACTCATTAGCCTTGAAATATTCATTAATTGCTTCTTGCATTAAGTCTTTTGCATTGTCTAATTCGTTAGCTTTTAGTGGTTGTAAAGGTATTATTGTAAGTTTTTTACCTAAGTGAATTGTTATTCTTTTACTATCTAAAATCTCTTTTGAACCAATAATTACAATAGGTTGAACTAAAACATCTAACTTAGTAGCTAGCATTGAAGCGCCTTTTTTAAATCTTAATAACTCATAGCCATCACTTCTAGTTCCTTCAGGAAACATAGATATGTTTCTATTATTATTTAATCTATCGTTTGCTTCATTTATAACTCTTACAAAATCTCTTGCGTTTTCTCTATCTATTGAAATCATTTTAGGTAATTTTATGATATTTCCAAAGAAAAATAATTCTTCAATCTGTTTTTTTGCAATCCAAGCTAAATCGTATGGATATATATCTTCAAGTGCGATAATATCTAGCATTGAGCGATGATTTAGGATAATCATTCTTGCATTAGGATTAAAATCGCCTTTTATTTCTATTTTATAACAGCACAATTTACGGATAAATTTTGCCCAAGTTTTTCTAATAACCCAATTGTTTTTAGGGAAAATAAACATTAAAACAATTACAAAAGCAATACTGATTGCTATGATTATTGCTAGAAAAATACTTAAGATTTTATTCAATATCTTCATTTTTTACCCAACCACTTGTATTTTCATCAAGTGCTATTTTTACAAAATTGTCTTTTTTGGTTATGATTTTTACTTCTTTTATGTCAGTATTTTTATAAAAAATAGTTGAATTATTAGTTGGTAAAATTCTAACACTTGCACCTGATTTTAATTTAGCACTACTAAAATTCCCACCATCAATAAAGCTAAAAGCTACAAAAACTATAGCAAGTGCTATTAAAGAAAAAAACCTTTTAAAAATTACTACAATTATGAGACAAATTACAGCTAAGATTAAGCTTCCAATTTGTAAATAAAAATTAATTTCTTTTGTTATTGGATTTAAGTCTGTTTGAGTGCTTATTTCTTCAGATTCTACTATGATTTTATTAGAATATTCTATGAATTTATTTTCTAATGGGTCATAATATGAAAAAGAGAAATTTTTCATATTATTAGGAAAAATTAAAGCAATTGAGCATTTTGCATTTTCATAGTCTTTTCCGACATTTGTAATACTTTGCGATTTTGCAGTTTTTAAAGAAAAATTATTAAAATTAGTGTTATTTGCTTTTGCGTCCATTCCACATATAACGCTAGTTTCATCATATTCAGTGCATTTTAAATTCGTAATTTTTAAATCACTTGCAACTAACTCTACATAATCTTTATTAAATTTTAATTCTTCAATTTTTAAATTATCTAGGCTGATTTTAGCATTTCCTACTTCTTGAGTATTTCTAAATAACTTAGCATCAATTGAGTTTAGTTTAGCATTTGCTGTATTTGCTTGAAAATAAACACGAGTAGTATAAATTCCATTTTCGCTATTAAATTTAATATCTTTATTTAATTGTTGCATATCAATGCTTTTTTCAAAATTAATTTGCGGAGTAAAATTTGTTTTGTAATTAGAATTAATTGTTATATCTATATAAAAAACTTCTTTAGTTTTTACAGAATTTTTTGAAAAATTAGCATTAATAGCAAGTTCTACTTTATCATTAAATTCTTCTTTAATATCGCTAGTAAAACTATTTGCATCTTCATTATTTTGATTAAGGTTTGTATAAACTTGAGCGTCCATTACACTTAATTCTTTTGATGGAGCTGCAAATAAAATACTAGCAAATATCAAAAAGATTATTTTTTTCATTAATTTCCTTTAATTACTAAGATTTTTAAAGCGTCAATTGCTGATTTTAATTGAGAATCTTCATTGATTTGCTCTTGAGTTAGCGTATTTTTATCAGTTTTGTTTTCTTTTTTACCATCAATTTTTTCTAATTCATTTTCTAGGTGTTTTTTAAGTTCGCTTTCTTTTATACTAAAGCCACTATCTTCAGTATTTACCTTACCAGGATACACAACAATATCAGGAGTAACTCCTACTGCTTGAATTGTTCTTCCACTTGGTAGATAGTATTTTGCAATTGTTAGTTTTATACCTTCTTTATCATTGATTTCTCTAATCATTTGAACACTTCCTTTGCCAAAAGTCTTCTCACCAACAATAATCGCTCTTTTTCTATCTTGCATAGCTCCACTTACGATTTCGCTTGCACTTGCACTTCCACCATTTACAATTATACTAATAGGTATTTTTGTATTTATTGCAGCACCTTTAATTGCTAAAGTATCTATTTTAGCACTTTCATCTCTTCCTTTTTGAGATACTAAAATACCTTTATCAATAAATAAATTCAATAAATCTGTAGCTTGATTTAATAAACCACCTGGATTGTTTCTTAAATCAATTACTATCCCTTTAATATCCTTATTAATAGCTAATGCGTCTTTTACTTTACTTACAACATTTCTATCAAAAC
Organism: Campylobacter sp. RM12647; assembly: GCF_020138135.1. Classification (NCBI taxonomy): domain Bacteria; kingdom Pseudomonadati; phylum Campylobacterota; class Epsilonproteobacteria; order Campylobacterales; family Campylobacteraceae; genus Campylobacter; species Campylobacter sp. RM12647. The sequence continues at coordinate 20,612 of NZ_JACGAS010000020.1, forward strand.
TTGTAATTCTAATGTATAAAAAGTCTGTATTTTCTATTTTTTTAGTATAAACGCTTTCAACTTTTATAATATCTCTTGTTATCGTAAAATCTAGTGGCTTTTTCTCGCCTTTTCTATATATTGTAATATTAATCTTAGTATTTGGTTTGCCACGCATTTTAGAAACTGCGTCATCAAGATTCATTCCTATCGTGCTTTCATTTTCAATTTTTAAAATAACATCGCCTGATTTTATACCAATTTTATCAGCAGGTGTTCCTTCAATTGGTGCAATAACGGTTATTGCATTATCTTTAATTGATAAAGTCATTCCAAGACCGCCAAATTCTCCGTTTGTGCTTTCTTGTAAAGATTTGAAATTCTTTTCATTTAAAAATGCTGAATGTGCGTCAAGATTACTCAATAATCCTTCTAAAGATTTATCCACAAGTTGCTCTATACTGATTTCATCAACATAATTTGCTTCAATCATTCTAAAAGTTTTAATAAGCTTTGAAAATGCTTGTCTTTCAGCTTCTTCATCAGTTTTTGCAAACAACGAAATTCCAAGTGCAACACACAAAAATATCTTTTTATTAAAATTCACGATAGCTCCAATAAGATTTAAGATTAAAGCTGTGATTTTAACGCAATTTTTTAAATACAAGTAAGCAATTATGTGTATTTTTAAATAAAAAACTTAGCACTTAATATATTTAAGTGATAAATTTAATTTTATACTTGACAATAATAGACTAAAGTAATATAATGCGAACCATATCAATTAAAGGAGATAATATGAATATTCAAGATAAATTAACAAATCAATTTAATGAAACTTTAAGTCAAGCAGTAAGCTTATGTGTATTTAATAAAAATCCAAATATAGAACCATTTCATATTTTATGGGCTATTGCTAATGATTCAAGCTCTATTCTTAATCAAGTATTTAATAAATTATCAATAGATAAAACCGCAATTTCACTAATGCTAAAAAGCAAGGCTGATAATTTAGTAAAAAGCGATGGAGTAAATGCTAATAATGTAAAACCTAGCAATGCGCTTTTAACTTCACTTGAAAAGGCTATTGGATTTGCTTTAAGTAAAGGTGATAGCTACTTAAGCACTGATATGTGGATAATTAGTGAGTGTGATAAGGGTGGAATTTGTGAGTTATTAAAAGATTATTTAGATTTACTTGTATTAAAAAGCGAATTAAATGCTTTAAGAGGCGATAGAAAAATTAGCGAAAAAGAGCAAGATGATATAAGTAATAAAGAATTAGAAAAATACACCACAAATCTAGTTGAATTAGCAAAATCAGGCAAACTTGACCCAATTACAGGAAGAGATAATGAATTAGAAAGGCTTATGCAAATCTTAATTAGAAAAAGCAAAAATAATCCTATTTTATTAGGTGAGCCAGGAGTTGGTAAAACAGCTATAGTAGAAGCCCTAGCTCAAGCAATTGCTAATAAACAAGTGCCAAGCTCTTTAGCTAATAAACAAATATTAAGTCTTGATTTAGCAGCACTTGTTGCAGGAGCAAAATATCGCGGGGAATTTGAAGAAAGACTTAAAAATATAATTGAAAGTGTAAAAGCAAATCCTAATATTATAATTTTCATTGATGAAATTCATACAATATTAGGTGCAGGTGCAAGTGAAGGAAGTATGGATGCTGCTAATATACTTAAACCTGCTTTAAGTAGGGGCGAGTTTAAAACCATTGGTGCAACCACTTTAAAAGAATATAAAAAATATTTTGAAAAAGATGCTGCAATGCAAAGAAGATTTCAAAGCATAATTGTGAATGAACCAAGCGTAAATGATGCAATAGCAATGCTTAGGGGTCTTAAAGAAAGATTAAGCGCTCATCATAATGTAAGTATTAATGATAAAGCTTTAGTAGCTGCTGTTAAGCTTAGTAATCGTTATATTCAAGGAAGATTTTTACCTGATAAAGCAATAGATTTAATAGATGAAGCTGCAGCTGAACTTAAAATGCAAATTGAAAGTGAGCCAAGTGCTTTAAGAAATGTAAAAAATAATATCGTTAGATTAAGAGTTGAAAAAGAAGCTTTATTAATGGAAGGTGAAGAAAAAAATAAAGAAAGATTAAAAGAAATTGAAAATGAATTAAGTGAATTTAGCGAAGAAGAAAGAAAATTAAGAATGAAATTTGAAAACGAGCAAAGAGTATTTGCCGAAATTTCAAAGAAAATGAACGAGATTAATAATTTGCAAAATGAAGCAAATATTGCAAAAAATAAAGGTGATTATCAAAAAGCAGGAGAGATTGAATACGGAAAAATCCCACAAGTTAAAAACGAGCTTGAGAATGCTAAAGCAAATTGGCAAGAGTTAAAACAAAGTGGAACTTTACTTAAAAACGAAGTTGATGATGAGCAAGTCGCTTTAATTTTGGCAAAAATGACAGGAATAAAGGTTAGTAAATTACTAAGCAATGAGAGTGAAAAATACTTAAATCTTGAAAATAATTTACAAACTCGTGTAGTAGGACAAGATAAAGCTATAAAAGCTCTAGCTCGTGCAGTAAGGGCAAATAAAGCAGGGCTTAGCGATACTAATCGTCCTATAGGAAGCTTTTTATTCCTAGGACCTACAGGAGTTGGTAAAACTGAATTAGCAAAAGCAATTGCAAAAGAGCTTTTTGATGATGAAAAGGCTTTAATTCGTTTTGATATGAATGAATACGCTGAAAGTTATAGAGTAAGCAATTTAATAGGTTCTGCGGTTGGTTATGTAGGAAGTGATGAAGGCGGACAATTAACAGAAGCTGTTAAAAATAGACCTTATTCGGTGCTACTTTTTGATGAGATAGAAAAGGCTCATCCTGAGATATTTAATATATTTTTAAATATGTTAGATGAAGGAGCTTTAACTGATAACAAAGGCTTTAGGGTTGATTTTAAAAACACTTTAATAATATTTACAAGTAATATTGGAGCAGCTAAATTTGTAGATATTAAAAATGAAAAAGAAAGAAATGAATTAATAAATAAAGAATTATTAAAATACTTTAAACCTGAATTTGTAAATAGGCTTGATGAAATAGTAGGATTTAATGCTTTAAATAAAGATTTATGCTTACAAATTGTTGATATTTTACTTAAAAATACTAGCAATAAATTAGCTGAACTTGGAATTAGCTTTAGTATAAGTGAGAATGCAAGATTAGAAATTTTAAATCTAGGATATAGTGATGAATATGGTGCTAGAGCCTTAAAAAGAACTATATATCAAGAAATTGATTCAAGACTTAGTGAACTTATTTTACAAGGGAATTTGAAATCTTTTGTAGAAGTTGATTTTGATAAGGAATTTATATTTAATACGAAATAATTTTATCCCGATTAAATTCGGGATAATTCTTTAAAAATTACTAAAATTATTAAAAATACAATATTTATCCAAGTAAAATTGATTATATATTTAAAAGCTTTATTTTTATAAGAATTAATATAGTATTTATAAGAAATTAAACTCGCCATAGAAGCTATTAAAGTCCCTAATGAGCCAATATTTACCCCTAATAATAATTCTTTATAATCATTTGTAAAACTAGCTAAAAACACACAAGCAGGAACATTGCTAATAATCCAAGATAAAAATATACTTAGATAAAAAATATCAAATTCTTTAATACTTATAAAATAACTTATATTTTTTACAAATATAAAAAGATTTATAAAAATTATAATAAGAGAAAAATCAGCTTTAAAAATTGCGTTTTTATTGCTAATAAATAAGCTTATAAAAACTATAAAAAAGCCTAAAAATATATTTAAAATATCACTAACACATAAAATTGATATGAAAAATAATGCTAGGTTTTGGATAAATAATTTTTGATTTATTTGAGTTTTTATAAGATTTTTTAGTTTTATGTTTTTGTTTTTAATATTTATGGTAAAAATAAATAATAATATTAAAGATATAATGCAGTAAATATAAGTGCTTTTAAAAAAGCTTAAAAAATCTAAATGAAAATATGTGAATATAAATAAATTTTGTGGATTTCCAAATGGGGTTAGCATTGAGCCAAGATTTGCTGCTATTGTTTGTAATATTATGATTTGCATAGTAAATTTTTTCGCTTTTAATTCTTTTAATAAATAAATACTAAAAGGCACAAAACAAAGCAACGCTACATCATTAGTAACCAACATAGAGCTAAAAAAACATATTAGTATTAGTAAAATTGCTATGATTTTTAATTTGGTAATTTTGTTTAATACATAAAAGGCAAGTAGCTTAAATGCTCCTATTAATTCTAAGGATTTATTAACAGCTATAAACATAGAAAGTAAGGCAAGTGTCTTAAAACTTATAAAATCGTATAAAGAATTTAAATAAGTAAAATTAATACCTTTAAAAATAATTAAAACAACAAAACTAATTAATGAAAGAATAAATGTAAATAGCATAAGTTTAATTCATTCCGAAAAACGGAATGAATATTAATAATCGTCTTTTTCGCTTACTTGATATTCAAGCTCTTCAATTCTATCTTCTAAACCATAAATAATCTCTTTTAATTTTTCAAGTTCCATAAAGATTTTATCGCTTGAGTTTTTATCACGATTATTATTGAATTGTTTCATAATACCAAGTTCAGCTTTTAATTTTTCAATTTCATTTTGTAATTCTTCAACTTTACTTACTTCGTTAGACAATGTAGTTTCCTTTGATTTAGATTTAACAGCTTTATCTTCAACTACTTCTTTTTCTACTTTTTCAGCTTTTGTTGCAGTTGGTTTTTTTGCTACTTCTTTAGAAGTTTCTTTTTTACTTACTTCTTTTTTAGCAGTAGTTTTTTTAGCTGTTTGCTTTGTTTCTTTTTCGCTAGTTTTTTTAGTAGCCATTATTTCTCCTTTATATATTTAAAAACCGAATTGTAAAAGTAAATAGTTAATTATTACCTAAAAATTCGCTAATTTTTTTCTTAACATTCGCATTTGTTAAATTGCTTATTTCTCCTTTGAAATTACCATCTTTATCAATTATATAAAAACTTGAGCTATGAGCTACGGTGTATTCAGCAGCACTATCTTGATAAATATACTCATATTTTACCCCATAGTTTTTTGAAATTCTTTTAAGCTCATCTTCGCTAGGCACAAGTCCTAGTGAGTTTTTATAAAAATATTGCACATATTCATTTATATCATTTGCCGTATCTCTTTTAGGGTCAAGACTAATAAATAATATTTTTATATCATTTCTATTTAATTCATTCAAAGCTTTAGTGGCAATAGCTAAAGAAGTAGGGCATATATCAGCACACAATGTGTAGCCAAAGTAAATTAATAAATTATCTCCTTTAAAATCTTTAAGGGTATAAGTTTTATCACCTGCTCCTTTTAAATTAAAATCATATTTATTATTAAAACAAGCAGTTAAGATTAATCCTAAAAAAATAAAAATAATTAGCTTTTTCATACTATCTCCTAACATCAAAATCTATAGATAAATCAAGGCTTTTATTGTCATTAAATAATTCTAATCTATATCTCATAGTATTTTCAGTACAAGCACTAAAAACAATATCTGCAATATAAGCATTATCAATCTTTTCAAATTCTCCTACAATATCTCCCATATACATATTAAGCCCATAAAGTCTTGCATTTAATTTGGGAAAATCTTCTAAATTTTTAATAATCACTTTTGTTTCTTCTAAGGTTTTTAGCGGTTTTGGACTTAAATCAAATATGATTTTTTTATCATTATAATCTACTTCACACTCACTTACATTTAAATCGCAACTAAGTGGAGTTAATGTAGTGATTAACTCCCTTTTTTTAGAATTTGGATAAAAATAAAACAAACTTGCAAAAATAGCAATTATTACTAATAAAAATATTAATTTTTTCATTAATGAGCATGAATTATTGATTTTGCTGGAATGTCTTTTAATTCAACTTTTTCGCCATTACTAAAGCTTAGTTCTAAATTAAGTTTAGTATCTTCTTTAATGCTATCTTTAATATCCATTAGCATAATATGATAGCTTTTTGGTTTTAGTTCTAAAGTATCATTTGCCTTGATTGTTGCGTCTTGTATTCTAATCATTTTCATCATACCATCTTCGTGAATATGAGTGTGGATTTCTGTATTTTTTGCAAAATCACATTTAGCATCAACTAACTTTATATCTTCATTTGAGTTGTTTTTAATACTCATAAAAATAGCTGAATTTTTTGCATTTGGTGGGGTAATTTTAACATAAGGCTCACTTATTTCTATATTGTTTGCAAATAAACTTGCACTTAAACTTAACGCTAATAATATCTTTTTCATTGAATTCTCCTTTTTAATAAAAACGATAAGGATTATAAATAAATTTTTCTTAATGAAAGCAATAATCAAAAAAACATTTTTGGTATTAACTTAGCTTTAAAATTACTTTTTATAATTAGTCCTTAACTTTTATAGGAGCTAATAGTGAAAAAAATCATAATTTTATTATTATCAATTTATTTATATTCAGACAATTTATTACAAATTTATTTAAAAGATGGTATAGGTGCAGTTGAAAATAAGCTTGAAGCTGGACTTAGTGATGTTAAGTTTTGGCAAACTCAATTGCAAGGACTTGATTTAAAATATGGATACTATAGCGATGATGCTATGGTGGTAGTAGTTGATAAAGATAAACAAAAATTAGTTTTATTTGAAGAAAAAAACAACAAATTAACACCTAAATTCGAGCAAAGTGTAATAACAGGTCTTATGGGTAATAAAGAAAGAGAAGGGGACTTAAAAACCCCTATTGGAGCTTATCAGGTTTTAAACAAAATGGTTCCACCTGATAATTATTATGGACCTTATGCTTTTGTTTTAAACTATCCTAATTTATATGATAAAGTTCGTAAAAAAACAGGCTCTGGAATTTGGATTCATGGTTTTCCACTTGAAGGCGATGTAAGATATGATGCTTATAAGACTAAGGGTTGTGTTGTAATGACTAATGATGTTTTGCTAGATTTTAATGGCATTGTAAATAATAAAAAAATATATGTATTAATTAATGAAAAAGGCGTTGTTAGCACAAATGCTGATGAAATTGCTTTAATATTGGCTAATTTATTTGACTGGAAAAATGCTTGGACTAATAATGATTATAAAACATATCTTAGTTATTATAGTGATGAATTTATTAAATATGATGGCACGAAAATATCTGCTTTTAAGGAGCAAAAAAAGGCAATTTTTAGTAGAAAGCAGGATAAAACAATACAATTTAAAGATATAAATATAATTCCTTATCCTAATTTAGAGCAAAGAAAAATATTTAAGATTACTTTTTATGAAAATTATGCTACTTCAAGTTATACTTTTAATGGCGAAAAAGTTTTATATATTGAATTAGTAAATGGAAAAATGTCAATCTTAACGGAGCAATAATGGCATTTATCACAATTAATAAAGCAAATTATTTTCATAATTTAAATGAGTGCTTAAAAAAAGTTAGTAGCATTGATAAATTAATCATTATTTTAAAAGACAATGCTTACGGGCACGATATTAATATAATTAGTGATTTGGCTTTAGAATTTGGTATTAAAAATGTCGCAGTAAAAAACATAAATGAAGCTAGTATTATTCAAAATAAATTTAAAAATATATTAATACTATCTCAAATTCCAAAGCATTATAAAGCTTGCGATAATTATATTTTAGCTATTAATGATTTGAGTTATTTTGATTATTTAAATAATGAAGATAAAGTCGCTTTAAAACTTGATACTAATATGCATAGAAGTGGAATATGTGAAAACAATTTAGAATTAGCTCTAAAAATTATTAAAGAAAAAAAGCTGAAATTAGTATCAGCTTTCACTCATTATTCAAGTCCAAATAATATTAAAAATCAAAAACCACTTTATATAAAAATGTGCGAGTTTATAAAGAATAATTATTCTGATGAAGTGTTTTTTCACTCTGCAAATTCTAGCACTTTATTTTTAGATGAAAATGAATATGATAAGGCCGCTAGAGTAGGTTTAGCACAATTTGGATATTGCGATGTAAAGGCTAATTTAAAGCCGGTTTTAAGTCTTTGGGCTGAAAAAATTAGCTCAAGAATTATTAGTGCTGGAGATAGTATTGGATATGATGAGATTTTTGTATCTAATAAGGATTTAAAAGTTGCTAATTATGATTTAGGATATGGAGATGGGCTTTTATATTATAAAGGTTTAAAAGAATTTAAATTAGCAAATAACGAACAAGTTTTAGGCAAAATCTCAATGGATAGCTTTAGCATTGAAGATACTAATAAAGAAAATATCTGCGTATTTAACGATGCTTTAAAATACGCAAATTATTTTAATACTAATGTTTATGAAGCTTTAGTTAGATTAAATCCAAGTATTAAAAAAATAATAATTTAATGCTTTTCTATAATTAATACATAAAGTTTTACAACTGATAAAAATAAAGCCAAAATAGCAGGCCCTAATATAACTCCCCAAAAGCCGAATGTAGAAATACCAGCAATCATTGCAAAAAATATCAAAAGCTCATTTACATTTGCTGGTGTTTTTAACAATTTTTCATTAATCCATCTAATTATTAATGGTTTTACAAAAGTATCTGCAATAATAGAAATCATAATAATTGAATAAAGCGCAATTATTATAGCATTTGCTGTATTGCCGTGAGAGTATTCATATAAACTAACAGGAACCCAAAGTAGAGCACCGCCTATTAATGGAATTAGCGAAGATATTGCATATAAAATACCCATTAAAAGTCCGTTATATCCAAAATACATTAAAAATACTGCAAATAATAAACCTTCAAAAACAGCAGTAATAATTACAGAATAAAACACAACGCTCATTACATTAGATACTTCGCCTAATACATTTTCAAATTCACTTTTTTTAAGCGGCATAAGTTTTCTAAAAAATCCTACAAGTTCTACTCCGTAATAATTTGCGAAGAAATAAAATATTATTATTAATATAAGTTCAGTAAAGAATTTAACACCTGATTTTGTAAAATTTGAAGCATAATTTAATATATTTTTACCTACATTATTTAAATCTATTTCATTTAAAGCTTCTTTTACTTTTGGCTCTATGTAGTCTAAATTGCTTGGCAAATTAAATTCTGCTGATTTTAATTTTGTAATTGTTGTTTGAATTTGAGCTATATCTAAGTCTTTAATTGAGCTTGCTAAAGAAAAGCTAGTGTATGCAAGTGGAGCAAAAAATAATAAAGACATCATAGTTGTTAAAACTATTGGAGCTACATATTTTCTTTTTGTTTTTACGAATATTTTATGATGAAGATTTGCAGTAGCAACTGCCATTAAAACAGCAATTGCAATAGTTAATAAAAAAGGTTTAAATAAATAAAGCAAACAACATAAAACCAATAAAACAATAGCTGTTATAAAATATTTAGCATTCATTTATTTAGCCTTTGTGGTAGGTGAATAATTTTTGGATTTAAAGCTGATAGATAAGGATTATTATCGTTAAAATCTCTTTTGTATATCATAAATTGGTCAGTTACAAAAAGTAGCCAATCTACTAATTCATCGCTAGCAGGACCTCTCATATCTCTAGCTTCATCTAAGACATCTTCAACAATTTTACAAATATTTACGAATTGATTAATTTTTAAAAAACCACTAGCGCTTTTCATATTATGAAACATTCTAAAAAGCTCATTTACTTTATTTTTATATTTATCTTCATCTTCAAGTGCGATAATAACAGGCTCTAAAGAATCGCAAAAAATATTAAAATGGGTCATAAAATCATCAACGATATCAAAATCAAATTCTAATTCTAATTGCCCTAAAAGTCCTAAATTTTTATTCATGTAATCACTCGTTTTTATATTTTGCTAAGATTATACAAATTATTTACAAACATTATTTAAGGTAAAAAATGGAAAGAATAGTTGAAATTGAACAATTTAAAGATGATAGCAAATATGAAATTAGCCTAAGACCAAGCACTTTTGATGAATATGTAGGTCAAAACAAAACTAAAGAGAATTTAAAAGTATTTATAAAATCAGCAAAGTTAAGAAATGCTCCGCTTGATCATACTTTATTTTTTGGCCCTGCAGGTCTTGGAAAAACCACTTTAGCAAATATAATTGCAAATGAAATGGGAGTAAATATTAAAACAACAGCAGCGCCTATGATAGAAAAAAGCGGAGATTTAGCTGCAATTCTTACAAATCTTGAAGATGGAGATATATTATTTATTGATGAAATTCATCGCTTAAGTCCTGCTATTGAAGAAGTTTTATATCCAGCGATGGAGGACTTTCGTCTTGATATTATAATAGGAAGTGGTCCTGCAGCTCAAACCGTTAAAATTGATTTAGCTAAGTTTTGCTTAATTGCAGCTACTACTAAAAGCGGTGGAATTTCAACTCCGCTTAGGGATAGATTTGGGATTAATTGTAGGCTAGAGTTTTATACCCCTGATGAACTTGCCTTAATTATTAGCAAAGCTGCTTTAAAGCTTGATATTACCTGTGATAACGACGCTAGTAAAGAAATAGCTAAAAGATGCAGAAGCACCCCAAGAATTGCCCTTAGACTTCTTAAAAGAGTTAGGGATTTTGCCATAGTAAATAATGAAACAAAAATCACTTTAAAAAGAGCTAAATTAGCGCTTGAGAGTTTAGGCGTAAATGAATTAGGTCTTGATGAGTGTGATTTAAATTATCTTGAGTTTTTATGCAAGGCTAAAAAAGCAGTGGGCTTAAATACTATTGCAGCAGCTTTAAGTGAAGATGAAAGAACTATTGAAGATGTAATCGAGCCTTATTTAATAGCAAATAATTACATAGAAAAAAGTGCAAAAGGAAGGGTAGCAACCACTAAAGCTTATTCGCTTTTAAAATTAAGTGGTTATACACCTTCTTTATTTGATATAAATTAAGAATTAAATTCTTAATTTATTTTTACACTAAATCTTTTTCTTTTGCTAATTTTAAGGCTTTAAAAAATACATTTAATTCTTCAATATTTCCTACGCTAATTCTGTTAAATAAAGGATAATTATGTATTTTTCTACCTACTTTAACGCCGTTTTCTAGCATAAAATTATGATAATTTTCGCTTTTTATTTTATGTAAAATAAAATTAGCATTAGATTTAAAATAAAAAATATCCAACTCATTTAAAACTTGCTCTAATTTAGCCTTATTTTCTAAGGTCATAGCTCTTGTTTTACTTACAAATTCTTCATCTTTTAAAGCATTTATAGCACAAAATAAAGCATAAGCATTGATATTGTCTATTAAAATAAACTCATCAATAAAAGAAAGCAATTCATTTTCAGCAATAGCATATCCTATTCTAAGCCCTGCTAGAGCATAGATTTTAGAAAAGGTTCTAGTAATTATTATATTTTTTTGACATTTTTTAATACTTATAAAATTAGTATTGTATTCAGCATAAGCTTCATCTAAAATCATATAAGTATTATCCTTACAAATTGAGCATAAATACTCTAAATCATTTTGGCTAAGCTCTTTTGCACTTGGGTTGTTTGGATTGGTAATATAAATTAAATTATATGAGTTTTTTAATGGCTTTATATCATTTACATTTAGGATAAAATCATCTTTTAAATAAATATAAGTGATTTTTACTTTTAAAGCTTTTGCAATGCTTAAAACCAAATCAAATGTTGGCATAGGAACTATTAAATTAAGCTCTTTATTTTCGCTTTTTGCTCTTGCATTTAAAGCACAAATTGTTCTATAAATAATATCGCTTGAGCCACAACCTAAGCTTATGTTATTTGATTTTACATTATGCTTTTTGGCTAGTTCTTCTTTTAGCAAATACTCGCTATCGCAAGGGTATTTACACATTAAATCATAATCATTCATAATGCTTTTAAAATCGTGCTTTATTAAGGTATTTTCATTATTTGATAAATCAATCATCTTTTAACTCCTTGTTTAAATAATTTGCCAATTTTTTTGCACTAGCAAATGCAAAATGTATATTAAATCCGCCTAAAATCCCTGCTACATTTAAACATTCACCTATGAAAAATAAACCTTTATTTTCTAAGCTTTCATAATGCTCATTTAGGCTTTTTAGGCTAACTCCACCTTTACAAACTTCTGCTTTATTAAAGCCTAGATTTCCTGCTGGTGCGAACTCATAATTATATAATTTATTTATAATCTCTTTTTCTTCTAAATTATATTTATTCATTGCTTTATCGCTTAAATTATTTGCGTTTAAGTATTCTTTAATAAAAGCTTTAGGTAAAGGTAAATGCGTGCTAGCTTGCTTTAAACTACTAAAATCTATTTTAAAATCATTTAAAAAATTAATTTTGATTTTGCCCTTAGTCCAAAACAATGAAGCACTCAAAACCACAGGGCCGCTAATACTTTTATGGGTAAATAACATAGAACCTTTAAAAATATCATTAATGCAAACTTCAATGCTAATTCCACTAAGATTTTTCATAAAAAACTCATCTTTTTGTAAAGTAAGTGGCACTAAAGCAGGTAAAAACTCGCTAAATCCTATTTGAAATTCTTTTGCAATTTTTAATGCAATATCGCTTACTCCTAAAGTAGCAAAAGAAATTCCACCGGTAGCAATTACTACATTTTTAGCTAAAAACTCGCCTTTATTTGTGATGATTTTATAAGAATTATTTGCCTTTTCTAAGCCTAAAACTTTAGTATTTAGTATAATTTTTGATTTATTTTGACTTAATAATCTATCAAGGATTAATGAAGAATTAGGAGCAAAAAACTGCTTATTTCTAATTTTATTAAACTTAATTCCTTTAAAAAAATTAAGATTATCTTGATAGCTAAACTCATCTAAACTTTGCTTTAATTTATCATAATCATCGCATAAATACGATTTAATATTGATATTTTCATTCGTTACATTGCATTTGCCACCACCACTTATTAAAAGTTTTTTAGCAACGGCGTTATTTTGCTCTAAAATTAAAGCATTTTTTTTCAAATTAGCAGCCAAAAATAATCCCGCTGCTCCAGCTCCAATAATTATTAAATCTTTAATGGTTTGTCCTTTTGGTATTTTTATTACTTATAATACTAAAAATTATAAAGGATAGATAATGAAAATAATAATTGCGAGTTCAAATAGTGGTAAATTAAAAGAATTTAAAGAATTATTAACAAATTGTGAGCTTTATTTAGCAAGTGATTTTGTTAGTGATTTTAATCCTATTGAAAATGGAAATAGCTTTAAACAAAATGCAAAAATTAAAGCAAAAGCATTGTGGGATAAATTAAGCGAAGAAGATAAGAAAAATTATGCAGTATTAGCTGATGATAGTGGTCTTTGCGTTGAGGCTTTAGATAATGCTCCAGGCATTTTTTCTGCTAGATACGCAAATGATTTTAGTGATGAAAAAGATGCTAAAAATAGAGAAAAATTACGCCTTGAATTAACTAAAGTTGGAGTTGATTTTAGTAAGGCTAGTTTTGTTTGTGTTTTATGCTTAATTACTAATTCAAAGATAGAATTTGCAAAAGGCGTTTGTGATGGAACGATTAGTAAAATAGAAAGCGGTAATAATGGTTTTGGCTATGATAGTATGTTTATTCCTTTAGGATTAAGTAAGACTTTTGCAGAGCTTAGTCAAGATGAAAAAAATAAAATTAGCCACAGATTTAAGGCTTTAGAAGAATTAAAAAAGATTTTTTAATAAATTACA
>NZ_JACGAS010000021.1:0-33832 GCF_020138135.1 Campylobacter sp. RM12647
AAAACTCCCCGCCGATGAAGCACTAGCAAAAAACATATCTTCAAGCAAAATTCCATTATCATCTACTTTGGCATTTTCTATGACTTTTTTTACACTTGATGAAACATAATCATAATATTTTCTAGCTACTTCGTTACCTTTTAAAACTAAAAAGCCATTTTCCACCCTTTTACACATAATATTTTTAAAATACAGCATATCATCACAAATCATCACTGTATCCTTTGGTTTAGAAAATACAAAATACCCAAAAGTTTTACACATAAGTTTGGCTATATTTAAAAACTTTGCATTTGTTTTTCTTAACTTATGTTTTTGATAGTTGTGTCTCTAAGCTGTTTGTTATGGTGCAAATACCAGCTGTTTTTAAGTATTATAAAGAGTGTTTTCAAGATAGCTAATCTAAATAACGCCTAGTGAATTATCTGTTGTGGTGATAACTAATGCAACACTAAAAAAGTCTTTTTTACTATCGTCTAAATGCTATTTGAGTCTTTTTAAAACTCTACTTCCGTCATTTTTATAAATTGCTTGACCTACATAGATGAGATTATCCTTGCATACTAGCATATAAACGCCACTATGATTTAGCTCTGCTCTATCGTCGCTATCTTTTATGAGTTGGCGTGGAAGTTTTAAAACCACTCCCGTCCAGTTTGAATAAGTGCACTTTATCCTACCATCCGCATCATCTATCAAATAATAAGTAATCGTTTTCCCCATATCTTGCCTTTGCTTTATCTTTATTTGCGTGATTTTAGCAAAAGAATTTAAAATAGGAATTTCGTTTATTTAGCATAAAAGTACATAAAATAAATTCTAGAAATTAGGTTCTTTTAGCTTTACATTATCTTCGCATTTAAGTCTTAAGCTATATTCATTTATATATTTAAATAAAAATGGTAACACACTAAGCTCGTTTAATCTCACAAAATTAACCGATAAAAGTTTTAAATAAATTTCAGGTTCTATTAAAGCATCATCATTTAAGCATTTTACCACTCTTATAGGACTTGCATTTACTATACTTGGTTTTAATCCTTGCCTTGAGTTTTTATCAAACACATCAGTTAACTTACCCACAAAATAATATAAATTATTTTCATATATAAAATAATTTAAATTTGTATTAGCTAAAAACATACTATCTTGATGATGAAGCTGCTGAAGCCTTGGATTTATAGTAAAATCAAGCATTTCATTAAGTTTTTTTACAAATGATTTTTTAATATCAAAATCTTTATTTTTTATGATTTTACTACCTGTGTGAATAGTGATAAATTCATCTATATCTTTAGCATTTTTACTATCTTTTATGTTATGTAATTTCGCAAAAATTTCTTGCGTATCAAACTCATTCTTAACACCATTTAAAGCATTGAAAATCTTATAAAAATCTCCCAGTGTAAAATAAGGTGTCTTAAAAATGCCAAAAATCTTGCCATTTATATCAATTAAGCCTTCGCAATCACTATTACATAAAGCCATATCTATAGGGAAGAACTCTTCGCTAAAAGATAATTTATCATCATTTAAACTAAGCTTTATTATCAAATCATCATATTTTTTATAAAAATTAGCCCTTAAATTTGTCCTAAAATCAAGGTTTAAACTATCTATATTTTTCTTAATCACTAGCTCATAAAGTAATTTATCAGGTTTAGCAATATCACTTTTGCAAACATGCTGAATATTTTGGTGAGTTTTGATTGTATTGTAAATATCTTCGCCTTCTTCATACTCACTTTTACTTTTAATGATAGCTATTGCGTTTTTGCTACTTTTTGAATTTATTTGT
This sequence comes from Campylobacter sp. RM12647, assembly GCF_020138135.1. Classification (NCBI taxonomy): domain Bacteria; kingdom Pseudomonadati; phylum Campylobacterota; class Epsilonproteobacteria; order Campylobacterales; family Campylobacteraceae; genus Campylobacter; species Campylobacter sp. RM12647. The sequence goes on from NZ_JACGAS010000021.1 coordinate 1,799, forward strand.
ATGTTATTTAGATAGCTTTCAAGCTTTATTTTTAGCTTATCATTATCTGTAAAATTTAAAATCTCGCAACCATCTTGTAAACTTTCATGTAAATTAATTAAAAAATTATTATTTTTAATATCAAATCTTTTAATATTTTCTATTTTTATAATATCAAAATCTAAATATTTTGATAACTTTTGTTTTGCTAAAACCAAAACATCATACAAAACCCCAACCTTTGATTTTTGAAAATTACTCAAACCATCAAAAGCCATAAATTTAATAGTATTTTTAGTATTTGGATTTAACTTTTTTTGCATATATGAATTTTTATTTTTCTTAAAATCTCTAACCAAAGTATCATTTTTAAAATTATAAGCATTTAATAAAAGTTTATTTTCTGGATAATATTTTTGCAAATCTTGATATTTTGAAAAACTCACAACATTTAAAGAAAAATCATAATTTTGCGAGATTTTAAGCTCTAAACCCACTAGCTCGTTAGCCACTTTTTTAAGGTTTAAAAAAATCCTACCTGAAGTATTGCTAAACCTTAAAAAATCACTTACATAGTTGTTTAAACTAGCAAAAAGCAAATTAACAAGCACATATTCATTAATCTCGCTAACTTTTGATGAGTATTCATTAAGGGTGATTTTTTCATTTTTTAAAAACATTACATAGCCATATTCTTTAGTATAAAATGAGCTTATATTTTTATATTTTTGCAAATACTCATCTATGCTATTAATGTTATTTTTTAGGTTTTTTTCGGCGTTTATTTTTAAGATTATAAAATCATTTTTAATATTTTCTAAGTTTAATTTAATATCCAATTTATTTATAAAAATCTCATTCATTATTAATCCAGCTTATGATTTTTTTAATGGTTTCTTTATTAGTTACTAGCTTATTGTTTTCTTTTTTTACAAGTGGTGATATAGCTAAAATATCTCCATAATAATTACATATTTCATCACCTAAAATATTTAAAACCACAACTTTTTTAGCATTTATAAAATCTTTTTTATCTTTTACTTTATTTCGTATTTTGTTATACTCAGCTTCTATAAAATTCCCCTGCCAGCTTTTAACATCTAGATAAACTCCATCTTGTATTATAAAATCAAACTTTTCAAAATCTTCAATTTTTTCAATCTCTTGTAATTTTTGCTCAAGCTCATTGTTTAGCACAAACTCAGCAAAAACTTCTCCTAAAAAACCCTTATATGTATCAAAAAACCCAATAGGTAAAATAAATTCCTTGCTAAAATCATCACTGTATTTTTTAAAAAAATACTCCTTAAATCCATCATATTTAAAAAGTTCTTTTAATATGGTTGAGTTTATACCAACTGTGTCTTTTTTATCTGTATATTCGTGTTTTTCTACTCCATAAGAATTTTTCTCATTATTTGGTATATATAAACTCATAATATCTTTTAAATACTCTGAATTACTATTAATATGTTTTATATCATCTTTGCTAAGACTTGGGTATTTTAAAAGTAAATGTCTTAGATGTTTATATTGCATTTGTTTTCTTTTGGTCCAAACATTATAGGTATTAAAAAATTTATCCACAAGAACAGCTGAATTTTTTAACTTTTTGTTGATTATATTAGAGTTTAAATCCTTGGTTGGTTTTTCATATTTTTTTAACTCTTGCATTATTTTAGTAGCTAGTGGATTTTGATTATTTGAGCTTAAATACCAGTTACAATCACACTTTTTGGCTAAATTTTTATCTATAAAAATATCTATTTGCTTAGCTTTATTATCAGTCCTATTTAGCCTACCTATAGCTTGGAGTAAAACTCTAGTCCTAAAAAGTCTAGCACTAAATGTATCTTGAAGACTACCTTTTTTAGAAGAATTTTTTGAACCTAAAAACATTTCAAAACTATATTTTATATGTTTATATGCTTCCTTTGAGCTAATTTCAGCTGTATTTTCAAGCCTTTTTATTTTTATAATATTTTTAAGCAATTCTTCATCATTTACATCAGAATTATCGTGAATAAAAAGCTGAGTAATATCTCCAAAATATGCTGATTCTATATCTTTAAAATCATCTTTATAAACTTCTTCATCGTCTTCATCTTCTTTATACTCTTTAAACTGCAAATTATGCCCAACCCCTGCTGTAGCATAAGCTGACATTATAAAAACATTGTTTTTCTTATCTTTTAAAAGCTCTAAATATTCATCTTTTTTCGCTTTAAAATTGCTTGCATCAAGCACTATTAAATAATAATCATTAATATCTTTATTAACAAATTTAACCAAAGTTTTAAAAACTTCTCTTATAGGACTTTCTTTTAAAATCTTATCATCCCCAACGCCTGCCATTCCTAGGTATAAAAACGAACGAATATTATCATTTGAAATAAAGCTATACATGCATTCGAAAATGTTTTTATAGATATTTTTATAATATTTAATTTTATTATCTGCTTTTTCTTTATCACTAGCAAACTGTGTATCAATAAATTTTAGCTTATTGTTAATAAATTGCATAAGCTCATCATTGTTTAATTTGTTTTCTAAAGAATTTGTATTGTTATTGTCAAGTAAAAAAACATTAATTTCACTACCATCAAAACTTTTATTTAATTCATCTAGCTCTTGCTGTTTTTTGTCCAAAAACTCATCAGAAAGATTTAAAAACCTATCTTTTAGCTCATTTTTAAGATAATCCATATCATAATTACATAAAACACTAGGTATATTTGCTGTGGCACTAAGCCCTATTACTAAAGATTTTTTTGCCATTGTTTGGATATATTGTTCGGGGCTAGAATTAACCCCTGTAAGCTCAAAAATCAAATTATCATTATCTGCTGCAGTTTTTCTTAAGCTAACAAACTCAAATCCATCTTCATAAAAACTAGGAATTCTTATAATCTCATCTTTACTTAATTTAGAAAAATGCGTCCCCTGTATGATATATGATAAAAAGCTTTTACTATCCCCCAACTCAAATCTTTTTAAGATGCTTGAATATATGTTATTTTTTGGGATTTCTTCTGTATGATTATCTTTTAAATATTTAGCATAATGACCACTCATTTCTAAAACAAGTTGCGTTAAACTTGTGATTATTTTATGGATATTTTTTAGCATTGACGGGATGAATATTTCACTTTTTTCATCTTTATCGTTGGTTAGATTTATGATGTATTTATTTTGCTGTTCGTCATATTTGATTGTGTAATTTTTGTCCGAGTTTATCATAGAATGAAAGCGAGAATAATCTCTAAAAAGATAGTCGTTTTTTATATCGTCTTTATAATCAAAACATGATTTTACTTTAAATTTTTCAGTGTTTTTATCCACCCATTTTGTAAATTTATCAAATGTAAATGCGGGATTTGATTTATCATGCTCACTTAAAGCATATTTTATACTTGCTGGATATTGCTCTTTGTTTAGTAAGCCATTGTGAAGATTTTTAATAAATTCTTTATAATCAAATTTTGTCTGTAAAGAATGCGAGATAATAATGTTTTCAATGCTATCTTTTGTAGCGTCAAACTCATCTATGATTATAATAGCATCTTTACTAAACTTGTGAAATATAAGCTCACAGCTAGGCTCATAAAAAAAATTAAATTTTGAAACAAATTTAGAAATAGTGCAAAAACAAACTTGATATGTGGTAATATCTAAACCTTTATACATCTGCCCAATGAGCGGAAAGCGTTTTTTTAGCTTATCTATGGAATTAATTTTTTCTTTTTCACAATAATTAGAAATGTTATATCTAAAGTTGCTTTCTAGCTCACTTAAAGGACCATCATAAGCGTTTTTATCTTTTATTACGCTTATATCTTTGATTGTTTTATTTATAGCATCTATATTTTTTTCTTGATTTTTATCTTTGGTATTAAAGTCTTTTTTCTTTATACCATTTTGCAAAATATACGATTTAAAATATTCTAAATTTGTTTCTAATTTTATAGCATTTTTACCTTTTAGCTTTTCTGTGTAATCCTTGTATGATTCATTTACATTATTTTTATTTGAAGTTAAAAAAAATATCTTTCTTTTTCCACCACTTCCTACATAATCAGCGATAAATTTTAAACTCTGATAAGTCTTGCCATATCCAGTCGGCAAATCTATGGTGCATAAGCCATTTTTTTCATCCTTTATCTTATTTAAATAATCATAAATCGCCGAATATTGCATATAATTATCCTTTTTATTATCTACTAAAAAATAAAAGTTACTTTATATTTTTTAATTTATTATCGGCTATCTTTTTAATCTCATTACACATTTCAATAATCGCTTCAATATACTTACTTTCCATCAACCTATCCCCAAAAGAGTCGCTTAACTTTATTTCTTTCATAACTGCCATTTTTGTATTTAAATCTTTAAAGATTTCAACAAGCTCTAAAGATGATGTTTTTGTCTTATTAACATTACTCATACTGTCTGTTCTTTCTTTTCTTGGTTTAATTAAATTTTTATTTGCAACTGTTCTATATTCGCTACTATAATATTCTCTTTTTTCTTCTATGTAATTAAAAAATATTTTCTTTTCATTAGAACTAATAGAGTTGTTTAAAAAAGCATCTAAAATATATTTTTTATTGTCATTTAAATACATACAAGAAATATCAACTATTGCTACAAGATAATTTAATACAGATTTTGTATTTCCTTTCAAATCTAATTTCTTATTATTGTAACATTGTATATATTGTTCTAATATAATGCTATATTTATCACAAAATTGACTATAATTAAAATCTAAATTGCTTTTTGATAAAATATAATTAACTCTATTATTATAAGTCTTTTTTGTCCCTTCTTCTGTCAAATTTTCATCAAAATACTTTATAAATAACTCTTTCATTTTTTATCCTTAATTATTAAAATAAACATTTTAACAAATTATAACATAAAATAAATAATTCAAATTATAAATTTGTTTTATTATTATATTATAGTATTTACTAATTTATTTTTACATTAAAAATTATTTTTTAAACTTATCTTTTTTTCACTTTAATAATATTATTTAATCAGTTATTTTTGTAATTCCATAATTCCTATGCTATTTTTCTTTTTTTTTGTGTTATTTTAACAGTTGTATATTATTTGAATAAAAAAAATATATTTTCAAAGCAGATAATAAAATAGATTCTAATTAATATTTTGATTTTGAATGTTTGTATAAAAATATTTAGGTTTTATATTTTATATCTTTATAGATTTACCTATAAAAATAACTCAAAAAATCAAGAATTTAAAATAGGAATTTCGTTTATTTGGAATTTATAAATTTCGTTTATTTGGAGTTTTTTAGCATAAATACAGCACCAATTAATACCCATTCAAACAAGCGAAATTTATATCTCAAAAACCATAGCCTAAATCCACTAGCTACCCACCGCGTTTGCCTAGGTAGATTTTGATTAGGGAGTTTATGTAGTTTTCTATGTCGTTTAATTTGTTGATTTTTGTTAAAAATGGCAGCATTTTTACTATGAGTTCGGTTGCGATTTTGTTTTTGATACTTTCATCAAATTCAGGCACATTAGAAAACTTGCCAAACTCAATATCAAGCAAAGCAATGATTTGCCCCACATCAGCCTTATCAAAATCCCTAGCAAGATTACGCTCAAGCGGGTCATCTGTCAAATCCTTTTTAAAATCCATAGCCAAATCACAGCTAAGCTTATAAAACTCACTCTCGCTAAGCCTTTTTGCCCTATAATCTTCCAAAATCTCCTCTATTCTCGCACTAAATCTTACAAAAATTTCAGGATTTATCACTTCGTATTTTTTCACTTCTTTTTCTAGTGCGTTTAGCTTTCCATGAGCCTTCACCTCATCACTAAAATCACTCGCTACCCTTGAAAAATCATCACTTAGTATATCAAGCGGTTCATTTAGCGTATAAATTTGCCCTACTTTTAAATGCTCATCTAGTAGCTTTTGCATACTTTGCTCGTATTCTTTTAGGCTAAAATCCTCAGCATAAAAGACCATAGCCGTTCGCCTTAGGCTTAAGTATTTTTTAAGGCTTACTTTGTTTTTCTCCATGTCATTCTCACTTAAACTTGCCCTTAGCTTACGAGTATTTAGCACCACGCCCACAAGGTTGCTAAACCTTGCTAAAACCTTGCAAAACCTATCCCTAAACGATAAATCTTTTAAAACCTTTAGCTTTTCTACTTCATCATCAAGCCCTGCAAACATCTCATCAAGCACGGCTAGGCTCTCCCACATATCATCTAAAGAGCCATCTATTTTAAAAACCGCCCCCACCAAATCACTCTCATCATATCCACTAAGCGCGTCGTATCTACTAAGCGTGGTATCAAGCTCACTAAGAAGCCCTCTATAGTCCACGATTATCCCCTCATCTTTGCCCTCTTTTAGCCTATTTACCCTTGCTATGGCTTGAAGTAGGTTGTGTTCTTTTAGGTTTTTATCTATATAAAGTTTTTTAGCACAAGGAGCATCAAATCCCGTAAGTAGCTTATCTACCACGATTAGCAAATCCACTTTCCTATCCTTAAAATCACTCTTGCACTGCTCTTCATACTCTGCGTGATTTAGCTTTGCATACTCATCGCTTACCCACTTTTCTTGCTCGCCTTCGTTTTCTTCTCCTGCATTTGTAGATATCACGACCCTAACTTCCAAATCCCCAAGCTCTTTAAAAACTTTATAATATTTCATCGCCTCAAACTTAGAATTAGTTGCAAGCATTGCGTTAAACGGCGTATTTTTAAGGCTTTGTTTGAAGTCTTCGTTTATATCAAGTGCAATGTATTCAAGCCTTGAAATTGAAGTATGAAGCTTTTTAATCTTTGAGCATTTTTGCTTGATTTGCTCTTTTTGCTCGTTACTAAGCCCAAGTGTAAGCTCATCAAATCTTTTTTCTAGCTCGTCTTTATTGCTAAGACCAAGCTCTATCATTTTGTTTTCATACAAAAGTGGCAAGGTAGCTCCATCTTCTACTGCTTCGCCGATATTATAAGTATGCAAAAGTCCGCCGTATTTTGCTATGCTTGATTTTTCTTTAGATAAAAGCGGCGTTCCTGTAAATGCTATGATATAGGCATTTTCGCCTAAGTTATCAAGCATTTGCATATGAAGTTCTCCGTTTTGGCTTCTGTGGGCTTCATCTATTAGGATAAATCTTGTTCTGTTTTTTATGTCTTTTAAATCGCTAAATTTAAAAATCGTAGTCGTGATAAGCCCCACTCCATCATCGTTTAAAAGCTCGTTTAAATGGCTTGTGTTTTTGGCGTGGTGCAAGGTGTCAAGATTTGCCGTGCCGTTTATGGTCGCTGAGATTTGCTCATCTAGTTCTATTCTATCTGTGATGATGATTTTTTGGGCTGTGCTATTTAGCCTAGCTAGGATATTTACTAGCATTAGCATTGTGTAGCTTTTGCCACTGCCTTGAGTGTGCCATACTAGACCGCCGTACTTATTTTTGATAGCTTTTATCACTTCTTTTATGCCAAAATATTGTTGATAACGGCTTGCGATTTTGCTTGTTTTGTCTTTAGACTTGCTAAAAAATATAAAATCACTTATAAACTCAAGTAAATTTATAGGCTTTAAGATATTGTTACACAGCACTTTTACGCTATCATCGCTGCTTTTATCCTTAAAGACATTGTAAAATTTACTAGGCGTTAGCGTTGTGCCGTATTTAGTGATAGTGCCACAACTTGCAACGCAAAGCTGAATGAACTTATAAAAGTTCTCAATCCTATCTGGGTGCTGGTGGTTTAGGAGTTGGTTTATCGCTTCAGCTGCTCCAACGCACGAGTTTTTAAGCTCGATGCTAACAAGCGGGATACCATTTACAAACAACACCAAATCAATCCTAGTGCTTTTCTTTTGCTCGTCTTTAGCGTTTATAAGGCTAAATTCTTCTGTGATTATAAATGAGTTTTTAGACGGATTTTCGTAATCTATGTAGTTTATGTGCCTTGAAGGTTTGCCTTTTTGCTCTAAGCCTTCGCCAAGTAAAATAAGCTTTGTGATGGTTTCGTTGGCTGTGATTAGGCTGTTAATTGGGGCTTTTAGCTTGTTTATCATTATGATGAGTTCATCATCATTTAGCTGATAGTTTGTCCTTAAAAACTCCTTAAGCTTAGCCAAAAGCAAAGGCTCGTTAAAGTCGTTTTGCCTAAGCTCGTTGCATTCTTTTTCACTTAGATACTGCCAGCCTAAATCCTTTAAAGTCTCTATAAAATACGCTTTTACATTGCTTTCTATACTAAAATCCATCGCCACGCCTTTGAAATTTTAAATACATTTTAAACAACTTGCATTAATTTAGGCTAAATGCAAAAGCCCTTGCGTAGCGGGAATTTATTTCGTGTATTTTTGTGGAATTTAAAATAGGAATTTCGTTTGTTTATAAATGCTTTTAAATATCCTTACAAAACCACAAACAAACGAAATTTCTATTTTAGTTTTTTATGATTTTAGTGGTTATTTTTTTTAAAAAGTCCTAGAAAATCTTCAATATCAAGCAAACTAGCCTCGTCGTAACATTTATTATTTGAGTCACTATATGGATGATGGGTTAGATAGTTTCTTAATGGTTTAAATTGTTTATAGAGAATACTCAATTTATTTAAAAATACAAAATCAACACCACTAATATCTATATCTAAAGACCTATATTTTTCTTTCTCTACTTTTTCAATTTCTTTTTCTAGTCTTTTTATAACTGCTTTTATAGTTTTTTCATATTCTTTATAGTCTTTTAAACAAATTGCGTGATTATGGGCGATTTTATTTCTTATTTTTTGTATAGTTAATAAATCTTCTTTTAGCTTATCTACTTTTAAATTCTCATACCAATGTTCTATGTGTGGTTTTCTTGCAATTTTTTGTAATTTTTCCATTGCTTTTTCTTTATTATTGTTATCTAATTCTTTTTTCGCTTCTTCCATAAGCTCTTCAAGATTATTAGGATATGTAAGTTGAAAAAATCCATTGATATAATCTTGATATGTTAGCAAAGATAAAAAAGCTTCATTTAAATCTTGATTGGTTTTATCTTGACGTTTATCTCTTGCTATATTTTCATCTACAATTTTATACCAATTGTCCCCACAAGCCCCTATCATCAACAAATAAATCAATTTTCTAAACATAATTTCATGTTTTGATATTAATTTATACAGCTTTTCTGAAAAATACAAAGAACTATCGCTATAAACTACGGTGATATGATATTCTTTTCTGTGTTCGCCATCTTTAATATCTTTATAAAATCTATCTAATAAAGTAGCTTTATCAAGACTTTTTCCATTTATTTTAAACTTAAATAAAATGGCATGTTTCATAGCTAATTTATCTTCTATAACAATTCCTTTATAGCATTTCTTACCATTTTCTAATCTATTTAATCTCTCTTCTATTATATTTGTAATATTTCTTGTATCTTTAACTAAAACCGATTTATTGCCTTCTCTTAGCTTTTCTTTTACGCTAAATAATAATTCCAATCTCATGAACACTCCTTTATTTTAAAATCATATCTTTTTGGTATTAAAAATAACAATTACTAAAAGATTAAAAATAAATTTCGTATGTTTGGAGCTTTAGTTTTATGGCAAAAATACACGAAATAAATTCCACAAATCCCCAAATGTCACTTGCTTGGCTTTGGAATTTATTTTCGTATTTGGAATTTAAATTCGGAATTTCGTTTGTTCGGCAAGTTTAAGCAAACAAACGAAATTTGGTTTTAGCTTGGGATTATTGAGTTTTTACGCATTGTTTTTTGCAAGGCAAATATACAAAACGCAAGAACTAAATAATAAGCTATATTAAGCCTTGAAACCCCACCATCTATCGCTATGGCTCGTTTTAGCTCGGGGCTTTCATCTAATAACTTTGATGATTTTAGCTCATCTTTGTAGTCTTTTAAGGTCTTTTTAGCGTTTAGCTCACTTGTTGGCTCTTTGGCTAAAATCTGTTTTGATAAATCTAGTGCCTTTTGGCTGTCTAGCTCATCTATAGCTTTGTATAAATAATGGTTTCTCGCATCTTCTGAAAACGCCCCTAAAAATGGGGTTATTATGTTAGGAGTGCATAATATACCAATAAACCCTGCCGCCGCAAAGCTTACAAAGGTATATTTGACATTATTGGCTAATAATATAAAAAGCATTGCCAAAATCCCTATGAAAATCATCGGTAAAATCACACTAAATTCTGAAACATTAAAGCTATAAGCCAAACGAAGAGTAAGCAAACAAATGGCTAAAAATATAAAAATTAGCCAACCTTTATCCTTGCTAAAACCTTTTAAAACAAATAAAAACTCATAACCCAAACAAAGCAAGAAAATCACAACGCTAACGCCATACATAGCTAAACCCAAATCTACAAGGTTACAAATACTATTTATGGTTTTTTCATCAAAAGACAAGCCAAAATTTATCATAAAATACCCACCAATGACACTTAGGGTAAATAAAAGTATCTTTAAAAAATCAGTGTGATGGTCGCTTGTTGTTCTGTTTAGCTTTAAAAACCACCAATCTATTTTATCTCTTAGTTTAAGCGATGAGATATTTTCCGCTTTATCATCAAAAGAATTTAATTTCGGATTATCTTTGTAAAAATATTCTAATTCGTTAATATATAACTCTGTTTTCTTAAAACTTACAGCGCTTATATGATTATTACTATTTAATAACAAATCTTTAAATATTCTACAAGTTTCTCTCATATTTGTTAGTATTGACAATCTATCTTGATATAAATAAAAAATTTGAGATATATTGTTTGGTTTATTTTTATCAATTTTTAAAGAGTTATCAATTTCATCAATTTTATTTTTTTCTATATCTACATAAACTATATTTATAGGAGTTTCTGGATATATCAATGCGGCACCTAAAATCGGAATATTTTTAAATTTAGTGCTATTTAAATTGATAAAAGATTGAAAATCAGTTGATTTAAAACTTGTGTGACTATCAAATACACCTTGATAAAAATCTACATTTTTTAAAAAAGTGGTGTTATCAAATATAACATCATTTAAAAATTTAGTTTCTATAAAATAAACTTCTTTATGAAAAGTTGAATGCTGAACTGAAAAACACTTGTTAAAATTACTTTTATCAAATCTTGCAACACCAAAAAAATCAGCAAAATCAAAAGACATACCAACATCTACATTATCCTTGCAAGATATGTAAATATTTTTATAAAATTTGCAATGTAAAAATGATATTGGTTTTTCAATATTTTTATCAAAATTATAATATCCAAAATTAAGGTCTCCATGAAATTCTGAATAAGAAAAATCAACTTGATTAAAAAAGGTTATGCCTGCTAAATTAATATTTTGATAAAATTTAGCTCCAGTGAAATCTATTTCACTATAAAAGAATCTTGGTTTTTTGCTTTGTTTGTCATCATATCTTATTTGATTATTGTTAAAAATTGCTCCTTTTTCAAATTTACTTCCCCTAAAACTGATTTTGATTTTATTATCTAATAACTTATTATCATCAAAATTAACAATTACATTAAAATTACTATTTAAAAAAAATATATGATTAACTCTATTATTTATCCCTTTAATATTGGGTATAAAATAACAACTGCATTTATAAAAATATATACTTTTTCTTATTAAATCATGCGAATGTATAAGTGAATTTTCTAAAGTAGGAGTATCTGAAAAAATGCAATCTTGAAAATTAATATCTTCCATAAATCTACAATCTTGAAAACCGATTTTTTTAAAATTTATCTTATTTATCTTATGCTTACCATTAATAGTAAAAGTGCATTTTTTGAATAAAAAATTACAAAAGGTAGTTAATTTATATTCTTTAAAATCAGGTGAAAAAAGTTCAAATAAATTATTTATATAAAAATCTTTCTGACATATAAAAAAAATATTCTCAAATTCAACTTCATTAAAAGTATTTAGCCTATTAGCTAATGTTTTAATATCAAATATTCTTACCTTTTTGCCAATACCTTTTAAGGTAATTTTCTTTACTCTATCTTCGTTAATATCAATATAACAATGCAAAACCCCATCAAAAACAAAAATATTTTTTAATATCTCTTCAAGTTTTTGATTTTTATAATTTGCTGTTGCGTAATAAAAATCAATAGTTCCACTATTTTTGCACTTTACTTTAATATCTCTTTCAAAATCATAACTCATTAATAATCCTTTACTCTTAGGTTGCCATTGAGGAGTTCGGTTAAAAGGTGGGATTTGAGAGTGGTTTGGGCTGTTATTAGCTCGTTTAGGCACTCCAAACGCTCATCACACGCACTTAAGACTTCCCCTATCTTCTTCTGCTCTTCTAGGCTTGGAAGTATTAAAAAATATTTTAAAAATTCACTATGAGTAAATTCAAATTGTCTTCTAGTTGAAGTTTTTATTATTTTTCCTTTAATTGGCTGAATAAGTGTTTTAATTGCGAAATAACCAAAAATAGGATTGAGCTTTTCTTCATTTAAATTGTAAATATGATAAATTGGGCTACAACACCCATTCTCAATATTTATATTTATATTAACTTCATCAATTCCTATACCTATAATTAAATCATTTTTTTTAAATGTTTTATGATTGGTTATGCTATGGCGTTTATCTTCAAATGGTTTTATTCCATTTTTACCTATCGTATATTGGTCGTAATTATCAGAATTTAATTTTGTATATTCTTGAAAAATATCTTTAATAGCTACTTCTTGCCAAGGGGTGGTGAAGTTGGCAAAACGGGTTTTGCCACTTAGTAACTCGTTCATTAGGTGGAGTTTTTCTTTTTCTAATTCCGATTTCAAATTCTTTAGATTTTTTATATGCTCATCGCAACTACTTAAAATCTCGGCGATTTTTTCTTGCTCTTTTAGTGGTGGAAGTGGAACTTTAATATGCTGTTTAAAAATAGCGGGGTTAATATTTGCTTGACTTACACCCTTAGTAACATAAACACGAATTTTATCTTGCATTTTTTTAGTATTCAATACTTCATTAATAAACTTTGGATTAGCCTTTTCACGATTTAATCTTAACGCTACCAAATAAGAAGCTGTTAAATAATCTCCGTCCAAATCAAATAATGACACTTTTCCAACTAACTCATAACTATTCGTTCTGTTTAGAAGAATATCACCCTTGTAAAGTTTGTATTTATTAAAAGTTTTTTCATCATAATCTATATAAGACATATCCTTTAAAATTAAACCACCATTTTGCATGTGGTTCATTTTAATAACAGGATATTTTCCAGTATCAGTAGTTGCATCAGAAGTTCCATAAAAACTTTTTTCACATATTTCACCTATTGTTACTTCTTCCCAACGAATACTCATAATCCTAGCTCCTTTAGGTATCCTTGTAATTTGGCGTTTGAGAGTTCTAGTTTGGCGTTTAGGATGTTTATTTGCTCTTTTAGTTCGGTGTAGTCAATTTGCAAGGTTTCATCTTCTGCTGTTACATATCTTGGTATGTTTAGGTTGAAGTCGTTTTGCTCTATCTCATCAAGGCTTACGACCTTGCAAAAGCCGTTTATATCGGTATTTCCGTGATAGGCTTTTAGGATTTTGTCAATGTCTTTAAGTGTGTTTTGGTTTTTGCCTTTTTCATAGCAAGAACTTGCGTCTATGAAAATCACTTTTTCGTTTTGCTCCTTGCTAAAAATCATGATACATGCCGGTATGCTCGTGCCATAAAAAAGGTTGCTAGGAAGTCCGATGATGGCTTTTAGATAGCCTTGTTTTATAAGACTTGACCTTATTTTGCCCTCGCTTGAACCACGAAATAGCACTCCGTGAGGCATTACTACGCCTAAGGTTCCGCCGTTTTTTAAAGACTTTATCATGTGGAGTAAAAAGGCATAATCGCCCTTGCTTTTAGGTGGCATACCGTAGTTAAACCTTGAAAATCTATCTTCCTTTAGCTCTTCATAGCCCCATTTATCAAGGCTAAAAGGTGGGTTTGCGACTATTTTGCTAAAGCGTCTTAAATCGCCGTTAGTATCTAGGTGAAGTGGGTTTGTGAGTGTGTCGCCCCACTTTATCTTGGGATTTGGGATATTGTGTAAGAACATATTCATAACGCATAGGGCGTAGGTTTGGGCGTTTTTTTCTTGTCCGTAGATAAAGTTGTTTGTGCCTTTTTGGCTTGCTTTTAGCAAAAGTGAGCCTGAGCCACAAGTAGGGTCGTATATCTCTTCGCCGTCTTTGATACCGACTAGCTCGGCAAGTAGGACGCTCACCATGCTAGGGGTGTAAAACTCGCCGCCCTTTTTGCCTGAATCGCTTGCGAATTTTGCGATTAGATACTCGTATGCGTCGCCTATGATGTCTTTGTTTTCTAGGCGACTTGGGCGTAAATCAAGGCTTGAAAAGTCGTTTATGAGCTGTTTTAGGGTGGTGTTTCTTTGCTGGGTGTCGCCTAGCTTGGAAGGGTTATTAAAATCTATGTGGGTGAATATGCCTTCTAGCTTTTCTTTGTTTAGCGTTTCTAGGCTGCTTAGGGCGGTGTTGATTAGCTCGCCTAGGTTGGTGGCGTTTTTGTGCTCTTGTAGGTAGGCAAATGTTGAGTGAGCTTCTAGTTTAAAATCTAGTTGATTTAGTAGGGCTTTATAGACTGAGTCGATGCCACAGCTTTTGGCTTTTAGCAAGGTAGTCTTTTCGGTGTAGGTGTCGCTTAGGTATTTGATAAATAGCATGGTGAGAATGTAGTCTTTGTAATCACTGCCGTCCATCAGCCCACGGAAGGTGTTGCACGCGTCCCAGAGTTTGGCGTTTATCTGGGCGGTGGTGGTTTTGGGGGTTGGGTTTTGCTCGGCTTGTTGAGTTGGATTGATTTGTGTTGCTTCGGTGCTGTTGGTCTCAAGTGTTTTTGTATCGGAATTTAACTTCGGAATTTCGTTTGTTTGTTTCATCTTATATCCTTTAAATCGTATTTTTTCTAAATGTCTTTTGCATTGAATAAATACACAAAATCATAATTATAAAAAAGATAAAGTATATCGTATCAAGCTGTAAATCTATACAAATAGCTTTGATTATGTTGTTATATACTTTACTATCTGATTCCAAGCTTGTGTAATACATTAAAAGCTTATTGTCTTTTATAAATTGTTTTATATCTTGGATATTTTGTGCATTTTCAACCGATAGATTGACTATATCTGTGCCGAAATACAAATCGTAAGGCTCTTGTGTTTGGTTTATACTGATGTTTGAGTTAACCTCGTTTTGGCTTATAGTAGCTTTTAAATTTATAATGTTTTGGCTTGGTTTTGATTCTTCTTTTGGCTCTTTTTTTGACTCTGAATCTTTTTTAGTTTTGTTAATTTTTTCTTGATTTTCTACACTTGCTATTTTTAAAGCCTCTCTAATGTCTTCTTGGGTGTATCTATTTAAGGTATCATCTAAGTAATAAATGCTTGGTGAAGTTATGATATTTTTTGAAAAAATCGGCAAACATATAAAACAAATAACTGCAATTAAGCTAATAAAATGGTAAATATCACTACTTCTAGTATAAAATATATATAACACCACAAATAAAATTACAAAATATGAAACTACGAGATAGTTAGGAAAAACCAAGAAAGCAAAAACTAAAATCATAGAGATAATACACATCAATCTACCGATAATGTTTTTAATCCTATTTGCACTTAAAGCAAATAATATTAATACAACAAAAAACATTATTAAACTGCAAACTCTATAAAAATCATCTAAAATATGGTTAAAATAGCCTATATCAAAAAAGCTAAATAACCCAACAATAGATAACTCAAGATACAGTGAAAAGATAATAGCTAGAGTAAAATTTACAATCCTTGCAAAATTTGTATGATGTTCGCTTGTAATTTCATAAAATTTAAGCATTAATTGCTCTAGGGTTGCTCTCCAAGCTTTTAATGATAAAGTTTCTCTAATACTTAACTTTTCGTTATTTTTTTTGGCTTTTTCTAATTTCTTAAACCTTATATCACTTTCTATTTTTAAATATATTTCATAAACAAAAAGCTCTAACTTTTCACATTCTTTAGCGTAGATTTTGTTATTATGTGCTAATGCAATATCTTTAAATTTTCTAAATGTATTTTGTAATTTACTAGCTAGATTTAGCTTTTCTTCATCTGTTTTTCCATAATTATTTATATAATTATTTATATCTTCTTTGCTAAAACTTGTGATTTTTTCAAATTCAAAAACCACTTTTTTATAATCATCAAAATATAAATCAGTAGTTTCAAAAACTTCATCAAAACTAGAACCTTCAAAAGAAATGTATTTATTAAATGTTGTATCATTTAGACTGATTTTGCCACTAAAATGTGATGAAATCTTAGCCTTATTCGCCACTTCAAATTCACTTAAACTAAACTCATTTACAAGGCATTTATTTAGATAAAAATCATAACAAGTTGTATTGTATATATATAAATTTATTGATTTTTTATTTTCTTTATCATCTTTGATTTTTAGTTTTTGAAAATTTGAATTTTGAATAATAATTCTTTCTAATTGACTAGAAATTGTTATGTCTGTAGTTTTTGTAAAACTACAACCATTGTAATATATATTTTTTATATCCATAAGTGAAACCAAATCCACATCCTTGTCAAGCCTAATATCATATAAAGCTAATGTAGAAAAGGATATAAGATTGTTTGAAATCACATTTTTAATATCTTCAAAAGGTACTTTCTCTTCTTTTATACCATGTAAAATTAGTATTGCATCACTACAAATATATTCAATAGAATTTTCTTTTTTCATATTGTGTTTGTTTTGATTAAATACATAATCAACTTTATCCATAATCTCTTTAACCATTTAAAATCTCCTTTAAAATTATTGTTTTTAGGGTTTCTTCTTTTGTAATTAGCTCGTTTAGAGTTTGTTTGCGTTCGTTGATAGTTTTAAAAATATTGGCAAATTTATTTTGCCTATCTATCTCAATATATGGAATTGTTATGCTTTTTATATCTTTTACATTTAAGAGCCTTAATGCTTGACCTTCTGCTAGGTTTTCTAGTCTTGAGTGGTTGATTATTTCAGCTACAAAATATGGGTTGAAGGCTTTTGTATCCTTTAAAGTGATTTTTAACATGTGTGATGAAATCAAAAATTCATTTTGGTTTATTACATGTGCTTTTAGCGGGAGCCTTAATCTTATAACAATATCATTTTCTCTTACCAAATAATGATTTTCTAGACTTTGCGTAGCGTAAAATTCATCTATAAATTCATCTTTTATATAATCTTCATCAAATGCTTTTAGGCTTAATAATCTATATGAAAACGGTGTTTTTTCTTGGGATTTTCTTCTTGCTAGAACTAAACCCATGTTTAAATCTGCAATGTCTTCTAGTAAAACTTGTTTCAATAAATCTCCTTTCGTCCCTTAGCTAAGGAAAAATAAATTTAAAAAAAAATAGCAAATTTTTAAGTTTATGTCAAATTTACTTAACTAAGGGACAAAATTATTAATAAACAAATAGGATTATTTTTTGAAGTTAATTTAGCTTATTTTTAATTTGCATGTTATAGATTTATTAAAATTATAGCTTTGTAAATATCCTTAAAAATTTAAGGTTAAATTTTACTTTTTGTGACTTTTGTCTAGGATAAGTTAGTGAAATTATAAACTAAAAGTTAATTTTAAATATTTATTTGGTTCTTTTTAATGTTTTAATGCCCTGTTCTTAGGTAAGTTAAATTATTAAATATGTTTTTAACTTAAATAAGCTAAATTAAAACATATTTAATTTAAAAATATTAATATACTCATTTAAACATTCCAAAGCAAAGGAGTCACAAATGAATAGTGTTAGCACTATTGAAGAGCTAAAAGCACAAAATCCAAAATTTGATTTGGCGCTAGGCGTAAGACTCATAAATAGTGGAGATATTATAGGTGGGGGATATCAGGTAATATTCGCAAGTGAACTAGAAATATCAACGAGTTCAAACATTAGCTATGAAGATGCCGAACAATCCCTTAAGAAAATGGTTAGTCTTATGGGTTTTAATGCTATCATCAATATAGTAAGATCTCAACATACTAAGAGTATGAATGCTACCGAGACAGCACAAACTCATACAAGTTATAATCGCAACATAATAACTAATAATTTATCTTCATCAACATCTACAACAAATACAAGTTCAACAATTACGGTCAATAATGTATTTAAATTAAAAGGTACTGTAGCATTAATAGGTAGAGAAAATCAAGCAAACGGAGTAGAAATTGATTATGAAAGATTAAAACAAAATTGTATAAATTTCTACGAATGTATAGAATTTTTAAGATATGTTTACAAATCTAATCAAGAGCTAAAAACAATACACCAAGAAAGTAAAAATTATCCAATCAATTTAACAATTATTCTTATTATCTCATTGATATTTGCGTGTAATTCAAGTCTAATTACAGGAGCTATAATTTTCGTAGTATATTTCATAATATCATGGCGTTATTATGAAAGCACGATTACTAAAGAAAATAATACATATAAAGATTTAGCATCAATGGAACATAATCTAAAAACTTTGGTGAATAAATACGGCGAAGTTATTTTTGATATTTATCAATTATCACCATATATTACCTTAAAACATGTAGGAGAATAAAATGGATTTAATAACATCACTAGAAAATACAGAAAAGAATTTAAATAAAGCTGGAAAATATTGTGTAGCTTTTGATTTGATGGCTAATACAAGAAAAAATGTATCAGAAAATGAGTTAAAAAATAATATCAGCAAAAACATGGCATTTATACTATTTAAAGCAACCCCTGCTGCATTTTTTATATTTATACTATTTAAAATATTTAATTAAGTCTAAAGCCCTAAAATTAGGGCTTTACTTAAAGTTTTTACAATCATTTCTTTAATATTTTTGAAGCTTTACATATTTTTAATTTTATTTTATTAGTTTGTATTATTGTTAGCTTGATTTTTTACTAGGAATTTATTTCGTGTATTTTTGTAAAATATAAATTAGTAATTTCAAATAATAATTTAAACTAAACAACTAAAAAATATAAAAAAGTTTTGTTAATCACATCTATAAATCTTTATAAATTCTATATCTAAATAATGTATTTAGGGTTTAAATTCAATAGAATTTAAACCCCTTTTTTCTTAAAATTTAATTATAAATGAAAGTACTAAAAGTAAGCCTAATGCAATAAGTTGAGATGGTCTTTGAAACCTATTGGCATCTTTTAAATTAGAACCTTCCACAATAGGTATAACAGTAGATAATGCTGCAATAGGACCACCTGTTAAAAAATACTGCGCAATTGATGCACCGCCAGCAGCAACTAAAGCAAGTGCGAAAGTATAAGGACAACTACTCATAGTAGCTTGTAAAAATGGTAAAACTATAGCCGAGCTTGCACCATAACTTTGTGTAATAAATCCAGCTACAACAGCTACTACAAACATTGCTTGAACAGGGGCGATTTTTAAAATAGGTTCAAAAACATCTGCAATAATTTTTGCTAATCCTATTTCTTTAATAGTAGCACTCATAAACAAAAATGTTATAGTTGCAACAAGTGGGATTGCGATTTTACCAACGCCATCTATCATTTGTTTTTCAGCACTAAAAATATTCATTTTTGCTAAAATGATAGTCAAAACACTAGCAAAAACACCGAGTAAAAATATAGGATAGCCAAAAATAAAGCCAGCAAAAAGTGCTATAAAAGGTAAAAATACCACGAAAGTATTATATTTACTTTTCTGTTCTTCTAGTTCTTTAATGGCTTGATTTAATTTATCTTTATCTATACTAATAGAATATTTTTTTCTATAAATTTTAGACCTAATAGCAGAACAAATAATCAAAAACACGGCAATTGCAATACCAAAAATATTTATAAGACCAAATCCAATGTTAGTAGCTCCAATAATAGCAACCTGTGTTGGGTGAGTAAAGCCACCAAAATTGCCTAAATGTCCTGCGTGAGCGTGAATAGCTGCTGAATGATTTGGATTCATTCCTAATAAAACCGATGGCTTTGCAGTTACAACTGCAGTTACAGATGGTTGAGTAAAACCTGTAAGCATTCCAATTACACCTGCACCAATAGCACTAGCTGCTGCAATTCCTTCTCCGCCACCAATTTTTCTACCAATTTTAATAATTAATTTTATAATATCATCCATAAAACCGCTTGCTTGCATAGTTCCTATAAACATTAAAATACCAGTCATATCTAAAATCACAGGATTAAGTCCTGATAATAATAATTTGTTTAAAGTAAGTTCTCTTATATCAAGCATAGCAACTAAAACACTAATTGTAGTGCCAATAAGTGCTGTTAAATAAAGCGGTGTTTTTCCAATTACCATCAAAATTAGCGTAATGCTCATAATAATTTGAGCAACAATAATATAATTCATAATCCATCCTTTATATGTTTATCTCAACTACAAATAATAAAATTAAAAATATTTATAGTAATTTTCAAATTCTTGTTTGATTTCATTATTTGAAAAACCATTAGATAAAAGCATTGTTAAAAACAATCTTGCTTTTAAACTATCAAAAAAACTCCCCATAATAAAGCCACTTTTTTGCATATCCATCTCGCTTCCTTCATAAGCATATGTTTTATAAGCACTCATTCCACTTCCTGTACGAGTTGTGATAATGCAAGGGATTTTTAAATTTAATTCTTTTAATTTTCTAGCCGCAGTAAACGATACATGTCCTGCTCCAAAACCATCAATTACCAAACCATCAAAACCTGATAAATTATTTAAAAACATACTATCACCATCAAGGCAAGTAGGGATTATTGCTACATTTTTATTTAAACTATTAGGCGTTTTATAAATCTTATTTTTATAAATTGGACTTATATAAATTACATCTTTTTCATAAATATAACCTATATTTCCACCATTAATAGATACAAAAGTTTCAAGTGAAAAAGAATTGCTTTTGTGTATAAATCTAGGCTGATAAATAGTATGATTAAACACACAAAGAACCCCACGATTTAAGGAATTTGTATTGCTTGCCACTAAAATTGCTTGATATAAATTACTAGCCCCATCAGCTCCTATTTCACTAGGATTTTTCATAGCACCAGTAATTACTAAAGGAGCTGCTTCATCCCAAAATAAACTAAGCAAAAATGCACTTTCTTCAAGAGTGTCAGTTCCTTGAGTAACAACAACTCCAGTTGAGCCATTTTTAATCTCTTCTTTTGCTGTTTTTAACACTTCTAATAAATTATCATAATTTAAAGATGGGCTAGGAAGAGATAAAATCGTTTTTGCTTCTATTTTTATATCTTCGCTTAACCCTATGCTTTCAACCAACATTTTTGCATCTAATTTAGGATTTACCCCACCACTACTATCTTTTAGCATACAAATAGTTCCGCCAATACCTAATACACTTATTTTCATAAATACCCCCTAAAATAAAATGTATAAGTATTATAAAAATATAGCTTTAAATAAAGCATAATTTAGCCTTATAATATGTCAAATAATTGCTCTAATTTCTAAGATTATAAATTAATCAAAAACTTTTTATTTTTTAGTTTAAATTAATTATAAGATTTAATAATTTGAAAATCTTTTTGAGTGTTTTGAAGTATCATTTTCTATCTTAAAATAAACAAACATAATAATCATATCAGTTACATTGCTAACATTCCAGCTGCTTATACCACTAAAGTTTTTTTGTATATTTAAAAAGTGTGCCAATATCAGTAATAGCACTTGTATCTATATCACCTAAGCTTATGCTCAAATCATTTACTAATACTTGTAGTTCTTCTTTTGTTTTAGTGTTGTATTTAATATAGATTATTTTGTAAAATTTTTTCATTCGTATACCTAATAATATAGTCTAAATGTATGGATTATATCTTGCTTATCTTAAGGCTATAATTAATACAAAGGTTAAATCTTGATAATTTTCTTATGGAATTTAAAACAAGAATTTCAATTTATTGCTAAGCACAATTTTTTTAATTTATATATTCGCCGATTTTTATTAGTAGTGTATAAATTTCCTTGATAAATACCAAAACAACCATATATAAAATAGCTACTTTTATTGATTTTAATAAAATTGCAATTATTAAATTCTTATCACAAAATAACAACTAAAACTATTTTGTCATTTTCATACTATTCTTCAATATTTAAATACTCTATTAAATCCTTATAATTGTTTAAATAATGCTCGGCACTTGCTCTTGGCTCACTTGAACTTATAAAAACTTTTTTAATAGTTTTATTTTTAAGCATTTTTTCATTCTCATTAACAAAAACAGCACAATCACCTAAAAATTTCCTTAGCAAATCTTGACCTATTTGGCTTTTGTGATTTTTGCACTGAATTAATACACACTCATTTTCTTTATAACAAACCAAATCTATCCCGCCATCGTTTTTACCATTTATAAAGCCGTGTGGAAAGACCTTGTAGCCTTGCTCTTCGTAATACTTTTTAATTTTTAATTCATATAATCTGCCCTTTTTTTCATTTTCGCTTTCTGCTTTGTAGATTATAGATTTTGTTATTTTGTGGTAATTTGGCATTTTACTGCTTAAAATTTCACTAAATTTATACTTATTAACAACTTTCAAAATCGCTTCGTCAAGCTCTTTTTCATAAGCCTTTAAAATATCTTCATAGTTAGAATTTAATTCTTCTTGTTTTTTAAATTCTATGCTATTTTTGATAGCAAAATATCTTTTTTTAGCATTATTATCACTCATTTTTGCTCCTTAATTTTCACAACTATTAAAAAATATTTGAAATTTAGAATAAATATTATTATAAATTAATATAATCACAAATCTTAAGGGGGAAATTATGAAAAAACTTATATTAATATTATTTTACCTTTCTACAATATTTGCAAATAGCGTCCCGCAAACTCCAGCCAACACAATACAAGATAAGCATTTAATCATAAAAGCTCACGATAATAAAACTTTTTGTCTAGCTCCAAGACAAGTGCATGATAGGGTCATAATCGGTATGCTAGATTGCAAACAAGCAGTAGATACGAGATATGATTTATACAAAAGACTTGCTTTTAAATATAAAGACAATTGGCTATGTGCAAGTCTTAGCGATAGGTTTAAAAGCGGACAAACCAAACAAGATTTCTTTGAATTAAAGCCTTGTGTTTTAAACGATAAATCTCAATGGTTTAGCATAAAAGATACCTTTAGCTTACCAGCTTATATTGATGTAGAAGTAAAAGAAAGCGAGTATAATTTACTAGCTACAAAAAACAAAAACGCTAATAAAATAACCATAGATAATATCGAAATGAAGCAGTGGCTACAAGCAGTTCCACCGCCTATTAATTACGCTCTTAAAACTTCTATATATTTTCGTTCAAAATCAAATAATAAATTAGAATTATTTTATATTACAAAAAATGGAGCTTCAAAAACACCATTTAATTTTTATTACGATATTACAAGTGGTAAAATAGCTCTTTTTAACCCTAGCAGTGGGACTTTTGAGTGCCTTGAAACTAATCTTAGCAATCAAGACGCTAGTTTTTTAAAGTTTTCTAAATGTAATTTTTACGGATTTGAAAATAGATTTTATTGGAATTTAAATTTATTTGAAAATTCTTATATATTAGATATTAATAAAAATATTTTAGATGTTTCAAGGGGCAGTGAATTAGGCAAATTATTTATAAGTGATATAAATTATTATAAAACCCATTTATCTCCTAGCGTTTTATTAGATGGTAAATTATCATTTGACTTTAGCGTTTATGAATTAAGGAATTTTAACGCAAGAAATTTAGGACTTTTCTCTAGCCATTGTGGTGCAGAAAGAAGAACAAAACGAGAAGTTATATCAAATAGCTTAGCTAATTTTGACCCTTTACAAGCAAATTGGAAAGCACGATTATTAAGCATTGCAAGGACTACTGATAGTAGCACTGATGCTAGTGGGATTTGCGGAATTTGTATGCTACATACTTATGAGATAGTTTCTTTACTAACTCAAGTATATCCACATAGTCCTATATTAAATTATAGTTCTACTGGATATTTATTTGATTATATGGACAATGTATCTCCATTTACTACATTTGCTAGAAGAAACCCTGCGATGTATAATTTAATGGGTGAAGCACTTGAGTTATGGGGACAACAATTGGCTTTAGGTGAAGGACTATATTCAAGGGGTATTAGGGCGATTTGGGCTTTAACTAGCAGTATTTTGCCAAGACAAGAATGGAGCCTTAGCACTATCACAACTCAAGATAATTTAAGAGCTCAATTAAGGGGTATTTTAAATTCTCCTGCTGGTTCTTTATATATTGCATTAATGAGTTTAGATAACGGCAGAGCACACGCAGTTCCTATCATCATTACAAACAACGGAGCAGTAGTAATCCCAACAAATGCTCAAAATATAAGCGAAGAAGATTTTACAAGCTTTATAGCACCTACACACGATGAGCGTACTTTATTAAGAAACTTATCTGCTAATAATAGATACAACATACAAGCCATTAGCTTAATTGGTTTAGCTGGTAATAGAGATAATATATTTGAAGAATATTTAAATCAATTTGATTGCACTGGTGGTGGTGATTTTAGACGAGGAAATGGACATATACTAAATCCTAATCACGCTGATACTTGTGATAATGATAGATGTGATTTGATGGAGATTGAGCATAATTTTTAAGAATTTAAATCGCTAATTTTTGGCGATTTAAATCAAAATATTTTAGCTCTTTTATTATAAATTAATTGCTAAGAATTTAATCCTTAAATAACAACTCTACAACCTTTGCAATAATTGCTAAAAAAATTAAGAATATAAAAACTACAAGTAAAAGTCTAAAAACACCTAAGCCAAAAAATAAAAGTAAAGCTAAGATAAACAAAAGTCCTAAAATCCACATACAAACTCCTTTTTAATTTCGTATATCTTAGCAAAAGTAAAGTCCTGATTATGTCTATATAAAAAGATTTTAATAAATTTAAAATACAAATTTTGATTTACAACTTTATAGTTATTCTTTAAAATACAGCGAAATTTTTGGAATTTAAAAAAGGAATTTCAAATGAAATTCCTAATTCAAATTCTTAGACTTATTCTTCGTTTTCTTCGCAAAATTTCTTATAAAACTCAGGTAATTGCTCCAAACTCTTACAACCTGCAAACATATTGTTCATATTAGTTACCTTACTTGTATCCCAAGTATTTATTCCGCTAAAATTTGTCCTTTTACTATTAAATATAGTAAATAAATAACTCATATCTGTGATTAAACTTGTATCAATCTTATCTAGTTTAATATCATCAGTATAAACTAATGCCCTTAACTCAGCTTTGTTTTTTGGTTTAAATTTGCCATTTTTCATATCTATCCACTTATTTTTAGCAATAAACTTTGGAAGTTTTGCTAAATAATAAAAGTTTTCAATAATCTCATCTTTACTGAAACTTTTTAGATTTTTAGGATGCAAATTGATACAATCTTTAAACATATTATTCATATGCTTTACATTTGTCATATCAAACTCAATTGCTTGATTAAAGTTTATGCAACCTTCAAACATATTATTCATATTAGTTACTTTACTTGTATTCCACTCTAACTTTTTGTTAAAAAACATACAATTATAAAACACACTATCCATATTAACTACATTGCTTGTATCCCACTTTTCTATACCACTAAAATCATCCCTAAAAATACCTAGAAAAAGATAGCTCATATCTGTAATAAGACTTGTATTAATGTCTCCTAAATAAACACTATCATCATATAATATCTTTTCTAGTTGTTTTTTGTTTTTTGGCTTGTATTGCTTTTGATTATTTGAGTTTTTTCTTTTTATATTTTTGAAAAATAAGCGTGTAGAGTTAAAGCGATTATAAATTCCCATTACTATCTTAAAAAATCCTAAAGCTTGTTTTGGGTACAAAACTGCAATACATTCTAAATCACCTACACAAAGCCTTTTTATAGCTAGGATAAGCTTTCTAAATGATGAGTGATTTACGCAAGGTAGCTCGTGTATATACTCATCATCAAACATACACTCAGTATAAATAGCACTACTCATATCAAAATTTACTTTTTGTTTGAAGTTTTTACAACCATAAAACATTTGCTCAAAATTAATTACTTTTTTTGTATCAAAATTTAGCGGTTGGTTAAAGTTTTCGCAATATACAAACATACTTTTCATACTAGTTACATTTTTGGTGTTAAATTTTAAATGTTGATTAAAGTTTTTACATCCATAAAACATTTGCTCAAAATTGATTACTTTTTTAGTGTTAAAGCTTATAGATTGATTAAAGCTTTCACACTTAAAAAACATAGAGCTCATATCTTTTACTTTTAAGGTATTAAAATCTAAGCTTTGATTAAAATTTTCGCAACCACTAAACATATTATTCATATTAGTTACATTAGAAGTATCAAATGTTAAAGCTTGATTGAAGTTCTTGCAATCATTAAACATACCACTCATATTAGTTACATTGCTAGTATCCCATTCGTTTATACCACTGAAGTCTTTTCTATTACTCCAAGCAAAAAGTTCACTCATATCGGTTATAAAGCTCGTATCAATATCGCCTAAATAAATACTCTCATCTCTTACTAGTTCTTGTAATTCTTCTTTTGTAGTTGGTTTATATTTTTTCATCTCTAATCCTTAAATATTAATTCAATAATCTTGCCAATAATTGCAAGTATAATAAGCCCTATAAAAATCAAAAGCAAAAGCCTAAAAACTCCTAAGCCAAAATAAAAGCAAAGCTAAAATAAACAAAAGTCCTAAAAGCCACATATAAACTCCTTTTTAAGTTTTGCTTATCTTAGCAAAAGCAAAGTCGTGATTGTGTCCATATAAAAAAAGAATTTAAAATAGGAATTCCATTTGAAATTCCTAATTCAAATTCTTAGATTTACTCTTCGTTTTCTTTACAAAATTTTATATAAAACTCAGGTAATTGCTCCAAACTCTCGCAACCTTCAAACATATCTTCCATATCAGTTACTTTGCTAGTGTCAAAATCAAGCTTTTGATTAAAGTTTTTACAATATATAAACATATTCCACATATCAGTTACATTTCTTGTATCAAAACTCAAAGGCTGATTAAAATTACTACATTCATAAAACATACCAATCATATCTATTACATTACTAGTATCAAAATTTACAGGTTGGTTGAAATTTTTGCATTCGGCAAACATTTCACACATAGCAATTACTTTGCTAGTATTAAACTTAAGAGGCTTATTAAAATTCTTACATCCACTAAACATAAATCTCATATCTGTTACATTACTAGTATTAAAACTAAGGTATTGATTAAAATTCTTGCATTCATAAAACATACTGCTCATATTTGTTACATTTTTGGTATCAAACCATAAAGGGGAGTTGAAATTATCGCATTCATAAAACATTGAGCTCATATCAGTTACATTGCTAGTATCCCAAGTATTTATCCCAGAAAAATCTTCTCTAGAACTATATTCAAAAAGCTCACTCATATCGGTGATAAGGCTCGTATCAATATCGCCTAGATAAATACTTTCATCTCTTACTAGTTCTTGTAATTCTTCTTTTGTAGTTGGTTTATATTTTTTCATGAAATCTCCTTTAAGTTAAAGTCTAAGTGGCTCATCGCTTAACATAAAATCATCAAATTCTTTTTGGCTTACAAACAAATCATTCACTCCATAAGCACTTGCAATTTTTATTAAAGCTTCATCAGCTTTTGCGTAATCATTATTAGCCATAGCACTGCTAATATCAGCAAAACTTAGCTCGCTAATATCTTTTAGATTACTTATATATTCATTTGTAAAGCTTTCTAAATGAAGTCTATTTTCTATCATTTTTGGCATTATTTCATGATATAAAGCTTCTATTTCTTCTCTTCTTGCTTTCGCCATTTTTGCACTTGCACAAATTGCTAAAAAGCCATTAATAGCTAAATCCAAACTTTGAGAAAATACGACAACTCCAACCGAACAAACTAAAATAGAAATCCCAGTAGCTAAAACATTACCTACATAAACGCTAAGCTCCCTTTCAAGTGCAAAACCAAATGCAACCATGATAGCCGAAAACAAGCTCTTTAAAATTGTTCTAATAAGTTGTGAGAAGCTTTTAATCTCACCTTTTATAAATTGCCAAATAGCATTAAAGATTGATTTAGCACTATTTCTAAGGCTTGTCCACATAGCCCTTAAATTACCACCAATATTTTTTAAACACTGAGCAGCAAGTCCTACAATAGTATCAATTAATCCAAAACTAGCACCCCTACCAAAACTCTCACTTCCTTTTACAAAAACTTGTTTTAAAAGCCTTTGTAGTCTTATTAAAAAATCTTCGTGGTTATTGTGTAAATACTCATCTCTTAATTCCCATACAACTCCACTTGCAAAAGTGCTTAAAACAACTGTCCCTGCATCACTTAAACCTGTTTGAGTTATATTTATACCTGCTTGTTTTGCTTGTTCTATATATACATTTTTTAAAGCGATTTTTCCATCAGTGTTGGTTTTTTGTCCGTTTTCTTGAATTTCGCCTTTTGTATAGCCTGATTTGGTTCTATCGCTACCCTTTTCAAGTTGTTTAAATTTCGTTTCTTTTTCATCTAATTGCTTTTGAATTATTGCTTTTTTATCTTCTGGTGCATTATCTAGATTTTGTCTTATTTGCTTAATTTCATTCTCTGCTCTTTCATAAGTATCGCTATCTACCCTAACTTTAACTCCAGCTTCAAAATACTTATCATAAGTTTTAGAAAAAATACTATCACCAACAGCCTTTAATTGCTCTTCTTTAACTACATTGCCATTTTTATCAACTACTACCACATCTACTAAAGTATGATTTGTCTTAGCATAAACATCTAGTTTTGGATTAGTTGCTATTCTTTTGATTTCTTCATCGCTAAAATTAGAAGTAACCATTGATTTTTTTAAATCATTATTTGTATTAAAATCTTTATTTTCATATACTTGTTTTATCTCTTTAAGCTCATCTGTTGTATAAGCTCTAGTATCATTTTTATTATAAGCATTTTTAATATTTTGCTTACCTACTTCATAAGCTTCAAACATCTGTCCAAAACCATTTGGATTGCTTCCATGTTGTTTTACTGCTTTTTGCATACTTGTAGTAAGCTTTGAACTTTCCATATAAGCACCATAAGAATCAACATTAAAAATATTTAGTCCAAATCTAGCAAGACTTTGAGTGCCTAGCTCTTCTATTAGCTCATCAAAAAATAAATTTTGCGTCATTTTAACTCCTTTAAAAAAGGTGGCATAAAGCCACCTAAAAATTTATTTATTCATAATGCTTGCTGCGAACTCTTGAGAACTTAAAATAGCAGCTTTAAACTCACTTGCAATCTTGCCATCTTCTCTTAATACATTCACTTTACAAATTCCACTCATTATTTTTACAATATTTACAATGTATTTCATAAACGATTTTTCGCCATTTAAATATGTAGAATAATCATGATTGCCTTCAACCATTGCTCTAAACTTAGCTAAGTCCTTTACAAGTAAAACATCAAGTTTTTCTATTTCTCTAATAGCTTCATTAACGATAGTTGATATTGAATTAGTTGCTATTCTTGCTGTATCCATTTCTTCTTTTGCTACATTTGCTTTTGCAAGATTGCTTCTAGCATCATCTAGTGCTTTTTCACCTGCTTTTGAGTATAAAAATCCACCTAGTGCTAAAACAGGAGCTGCAACGATGCCGCCAAGCACAGCCATTCCACCTGCCATACCAAATCCACCTGCAGCAAGGCTACCACCACCTAGCCAAGCTAGAGTTGCATTAGTTGCTGCTGCACCGCTTAGAGCTGAAATCGCTGTGCCTGTTGATGCACTTGCAAGAAGTCCAACACTTCCATAAGCTCCGATACCAGCTAATGCACCAGCTCCAAGTGATGCTATACCACCACCTGCAAGCTCTGCAAAACTAATAACACTTTCTTTAGTAAATGCAATAAATTCTTTAATGTCAAAACTCAAATCATCTTGTGAGAAATCACTCTCTTCAATGTTTTTAATCTGTGAATATATATCAATAAATTCACTAAAAGAATGCTCGTGAATATGTATTTTTGCTAAACCTAAATTTTCTAAAGCTTTATTTGCTTGGTCTCTTGATTTTTCTAATTTACTTTTAGCATCATCAAAAATACCTTGCGCTTTAGAATTTATATTCTCAGCTTCTTTTTTATCGCAATGTCCATCATAAGCTTTTTTTGCTCCAAAAGCACCTGCTGCTACTGCTATACCACCTAAAATAAAAGGAATTGGCATTTTAAATCTCCTTAATCAAATTAATTTTATATTTTTTATCTACTTTAAATTTATCTTGTAAAGCATTGCAGACTTTTATATTCTCGTTGTAATATTTAGCCTTACTCATATACTTTTTAAGAAACCTTTCGTAATATTCATCAACCCTACAAACCATAGGACAATTTTCATAAATCCTGCATGTATTATCATCTGCAAGGTGCATACAAACACCATTTAAATTAAATTCTTCTAGTTCTTTTACTCCGTTAATACTTTTACAGCATAAGCCACATGCAGTGCATGGAAAATTATCTAACATTGCTAAGTTCCTTTGAATATAAATGAGAAGTTTTGAATAAAATTAATGAAGTTAAGTGATTTTAGTTTTTGTAAAATCCCCCCCCCATAAGAGAAAATATAGCTTTCATTTATTCTCCTTTCTTGTAATTTTTCGCATTATAGCATATGAGTTGTCAAAATTCTGTCCATATAAAAAATATTTAAAATATTATTAATAAAAATATTGATTTTAAAAGCTTAAACTAAAAACAAAATATAATACTAATTACTGCAAATAAAAAAATATTTTATCTTACTTTAACTATTTGTATTACATATTATTGTATTGACTATAATAAATTTCTAGGTTACAAAAATAAAAAGATGAATGTATTAAAATAAAATTATATAAATTAAAAAAGGGATTAATAAATATGAAAAATAAATTTCATATGAGCTTAGAATACAACATATGTTTAGCAAAAAGAAATATCGTAGATAATATCTATAAAAGTGCGAGACTTGAGGGAATTAATGTAACTTTTTCACAAGTAGAAGCCATTTATAACGGTGCAAGCGTGGGCAATCTAAAGGTAGATGATATTGTAGCTATTAACAACCTTAAATATGCTTGGTATGTTCTTTTTGATACTATAAGTTATCCTGAAGTTGATTTTGCTTATATTTGTAAAATGAACAAGACTATAGGTGCAAATTTAATCTATCAATCAGGCTACATAAGGCAATTTGATGTAGCTATTGGTGGAACAACTTACAAACCTAAAATGCCATATAAAGAAGAAATTATAGAAGAATTAAACGAAATACAAAAAATCACAAACACTACACAAAGAGCAATAACATTAATGTTATATCTAATGAGAAAACAAATATTTAGCGATGGCAACAAACGAACGGCAATTCTATGTGCTAACAAGGTCTTGATTAGCAATGGAGCTGGTTTGGTAAATATTCCAGTCGGATTAATTAACGAGTTTAAAGAAAAATTAATTAAATATTATGAAACAAATGAAATGAAAGATATTATGGATTTTACTTATAAAAATTGTATTGATGGATTTAATAGCATAGAGCCTAGTATTGAAGAAAAGCTTGAGAGTGAAAAAAATGATGAAATGTTTAATCAATACATAGCAAAATCTTATAAAAATAAATTGTTTTAAAGAATATAAGCTTTATTTTAAAAGCTAATATTTATACTTTTAATCTATTTGATTAAAAACAAAATTACCTAATAATTAAATATATTGCTATTACGATAGGAGTAATTAATAGCTTTATGTTTTTATTGTTTTCTTTAAATTTAGCTAAATAATTTAAAATTCTTAATCAAGTGAGCTATAAAACAAATACTTGATTTAGCAGAGTAAAAAACACTTGCAAAAACA
>NZ_JACGAS010000022.1:0-30830 GCF_020138135.1 Campylobacter sp. RM12647
TACCATTATTTAATTTGCTTAAAGATTTTACTATTAGCATCATCACATATACAATATAAGGGATAAAAACCACTATAAATACAAATAAAGCAATAATAGATGTCGTAACAAAACTACTATTAATTACATTTTCTAACTCGTGAGTATTCTTATCAATCTCATCTAAATAAACACCTGTTCCAATCCATAAAGAATTTGTATTAGGTATTAATGCTACATAAGATAATTTTGGTGCTGTAATATCAGTGCCTGGTTTAGGGAAAGGAAAGGTTACAAAACCACCACCAGAATTAGCCTTTTTGCTTAATTCTTGAATAAAAAAAGTCCCATCAGGAGCTTGCATTCCCTTTAAATCTTGTCCTATTAGCTTTTTGCTAACTGGGTGAGCTACTGCTGTGGTATCTTTATAAACGAAAAAATACCCATTTCCATTGTCGAATCTAAAATTTTCTATAGCTTGTGCTATATAATCAATTTTCTCTTTTTCACTCTGTAAATCTTTTAAATGAATTGAAAGCGCATTAATCATTGCATCAGTTGATATTTTTAATTTTTCTTCTATATCAACTTGCATAATTCTTGCTACCTCATTTGAATTAGCTTGAATTGTCTTTTGATTATTATTGTAAAATAAATAAAGCATCAAAAATAAAACAAACAATCCTAAAATAATAACAAAACCAAGTTTTGCTTTTATAGTTTTTAACATTACATACTCCTTTTGAAACTTTAAATAAAACATAATTTTAAAATTTAAAAATATAAATAATGTTAAATTTAATTAAGATTTTAGGAATTTCAAAATTGAAATTCCTTTTTTACTTATTTTGCTTTAGATTTGCTAACTTCTTGCATTTTTATATAAGGTCCAAATCTATGTTGCTCTATGCTAAAATCATCATCATAAGGAGCTACATCCATATCAAGTGGTTTTGTCCTTCTATCAGGAAAATCTGCTTCACGATTAGCCTTAATTGGTCTTGGTTTTGAATTAATATAAGCTGCCACATCAAAAGCTTCTTCATCACTTAAAGTAGCATCACCTTTTGGCATATTACCTTTAATATACGAAGCTGCTTTTATTAGTCTATACATTCCAGCACCTGTGTTATAGCTATCATCTCCCCATAAAGCAGGATATACATAATATCCACCTTTTTGCTCGTCATTTAGCATTCCTGCTCCATCTTCGCCGTGACAAGCCGAGCATTTTTCTTCATAAATAACTTTACCTTTTTTAGGATCAGCTGCTCTATTTAATAATTTTACTTGAGTAAGTCCTTGCCCTTCAACATTAGCACCCACTGGCACACCTTGGCTTAAATAGTGCATATAAGCTACAATTGCTTTCATCTCTACTGAATTAATAGGCAATGGCTTACCATTCATAGAGCGTTCCATACAGCCATTTATACGATTTTCAAGAGTAGCGACTACATCGCCTCTAGCTAAGTATTGTGGAAATCTAGCATAAATTCCTACAAAACCTGATTCATAAGGAATAGTCCCGCCATTTGCGTGACAGCTGCTGCAAGATAAATTATTTCCTGCATATCTTTTACTCTCATCTTTTGCCTTTGGACCTATGTAATATGTGGTTTCATTTAGGATTTTATTGCCTAAAATCACTGCTTCAATATATTTTGAGCCTTTAGGTAATTTTTCTTCATCTAAATACCCATCATCATTCATAGCACTTGGCACTACCCAATTCATTTTAGCTTGTTTAATGCCTGTTTCTGATTTGGTTTTATTCACACTTGGGTCTATCGCAAATGCAAAAGATGATAATAATAAAATCATACTAATTTTAGTTTTCATAACTTCTCCTTAAATTAATTTAAGAAAATGCTAGGATTTTTATGTGAATTTAATGTGAAAAATAAGCATAAAAATCATAAAAAATTACAAAATTGTTACAAATTTACAAAAAATAAATAAAACTAAGAGAATTTAAAAAAATGAAGTATTAATTTTGATATTCTGTATTAAGTCAATTATAAGTATTATATTATTAAAATAAAAAACTAATATAAAGGAGAGAAAATGAGTAAAAAAATTAATATAATTATGGCTAGTGCGTTATGTTTTATATCTACAGGTTGCGTTATGCCAGAACTTTTAAATGTAAATAATGTTATAAACCATAACAACAATTCTAATACTAACACAGCTAAAATCATAAGAACATATCCTGATAAAACCATAGTAACTCAAGGAAATATGAATTATGGTAAAAAATGTGCGTTCAAAACAGACCCTAGAAATAATAAAGTTGTAGAAGTAGGCTATGTTATACAAGATGCGTGCTTGCCTGATTGGTGTAAAAAATGGTATGACAATGTAGATTTAGAACCTAAATCTGATTCTGATAAATTTCAAGTTGATACTTGCCATAGTTTTATAATATATAATGCGTCATTAGGATATAAATTGATAGAAGATTAATAAAAGATTAAATAAATTATGCCTTTAACTTTTTAAAGCATAATTTATTAATCAAAAAACTAAAAAATAAAATCTTTAAACCAACAATCAAATTCTTTTACACTTTATCTTTAAATACTTCTTCTCTTACATAAATTGTGCATTCTTCTTTTTCATCTAAGCTTCCGTCCCATTTATAAACAGCTAATATTTCTTTCAATAAAGCTATTATTTCTTTTTCATTTAATGTTTTATTATCTCTTATAGAAAGTATTTTATAGACTTTGTCATAAACTACATTATCAATCTCTTGACTAATATCATAATCTAAAATTATCCTTATATGCTCGCCTTTATAATATAAAATCCACAAAGATTTATTAAGTTTTGCATGGTCTAGCTCAGGGTCATCAAAATACATACAATTCATAAACCAGCAGTCTAATTCTTCATCTATTACAATATCCCAATCATAAGGAAATTTATGACATTGTCTGCCATACCAACTATTAGTATGTTCTCCGTAAATATACGCAAGTGAGTATTTTTTATCTAATTATCGCCAATAATTGCATTTTTAAAAGCCATTCTTTCTCCTTTTTTGAAAATAAAATTCATATTTTAATTCTTTAAAATTTTATGGAATTTAAAATAAGAATTAGCTTTTATAAAAAATATAATATTTTATTTTTTTAAGCCAATTATCTTTAGTTTTTATATCTTTAATTAAACTTAAATTTGCAAATACTAATAAATCCAAATAACGCTGAATAATAGAGAATATAAAAGATAAAATCACAAAAACTAAGAAAAACAAAATTATAAAAATTAAAATATTATCATAAACAAAAGCCCTAGCTATCAAAAATGCAATACTAAAATCTAACAGACCAAAAATAATATTTATCATTTCGCTAATTTTTAATCTTGATATTTTGCCTTTTAAAATATATGAAGCCTTACAATTAGGACATTGCAAGGTATGAATACCTAAGTCTTTTTTATAAGAAAATGATTTTAACTTTGAAATATTATAAGAGCAAAACTCGCATTCTTTATAAAATATTTTCATCTTTTTATAAGCTTTATGAAAAAATCTTTTAATTTAATTAATCTAGTTTTTTTAACTTCTAACTTCTCATTATCATCAATTAAAACAAATTTAGAAAATATAAATAAATTTAAATAATGCTCAAGTATTACCACAAAAAGCCCAATACCTAGAAAAGATACAAGCCATACAAAGATTAAAAAGACAACATTCTTACTCACAAAATCACTGCATAAAAACACACAAAAAAATGGTAGCAAAAACACAGACCATCCTAAAATCTCATTCAAAATAGCATAAATCATTACAAAATATACTTTAAGTTTCAATCCATAAGAAGCATTGCAATTAGGACATTTTAAAGTATAAATTCCTAAATCCTTTTTATAGGTATATAATTTTAATTTTGAAATCTTATAAGAGCAAAGCTCACATTCTTTATAAAACATTTTCATCCTTTATATTTTTAAAATGATTTAATTTTTTTACAAAATATCTTCAAACACTTCATCTATTATATATACTTTAAATTCTTTATCATTATCTAAGCTTCCATTCCATTTATAAACAGCTAATATTTCTTTTAATAAGGCTATTATTTCTTTTTCACTTAATGTTTTATTATCTCTTATAGAAAGGATTTTATAAACTCTATTATAAACTACATTATCAATCTCTTGTTTGATATCATAATCTAAAATTATCCTTATATGCTCGCCTTTATAATATAAAATCCACAAAGATTTATTAAGCTCTGCATGGTCTAACTCAGGGTCATCAAAATACATACAATTCATAAACCAGCAGTCTAATTCTTCATCTATTACAATATACCAATCATAAGGAAATTTATGATGTTGTCTGCCATACCAACTATTAGTATGTTCTCCGTAGATATAAGAAAGTGAGTATTTTTTATCTAGTCTATCATCAATAATTGCGTTTTTAAAAGCCATAAAATATCCTAGTAATTAGAAATTAGCTTGATGCTAATTCCTAATTTAAATTCCAAAATGATTTATTCTTTTATAGCTCTTTTTGTTAAATTAGAATAATGTTCTATTCTTCTATCTCTTAAAAACGGCCACCAGCGTCTTATTTGTTCGCATTTTTTCATATCTATAGCAACTACTACTTCAAGCTCTTCGCTTTCATTGCTTCTAAATAGCTCTTTACCTTGTGCATCATATACAAAACTATTACCCCAAAAATCAATACCATTTTTAGTAGTTTCATTGTTATTTATAAAATGTTTTTTCTCATTTTGAGTAATGCTGCTTTCGCCACTAAGACTTATATCTTCAAAACCAACACGATTTACCCCCACAACAGGCAAACAATTAGCTATTGCATGTCCTCTTTGAACGCCTAGCCACGCATTTAATTGGTCTTGCATAGTTTCACTATCATCGCTAACGCCGTTTTCATAAAGCCAACCAATAGCTGTAGGATATATTAAAATCTGCGCTCCATCTAAAGCCATAAGTCTTGCAGCTTCAGGATACCACTGATCCCAACATACTAAAACTCCTAATTTTCCTACGCTTGTATCAATCGCACGAAAACCTAAATCACCTGGAGTAAAATAAAATTTCTCATAAAAATGCGGATCATCAGGTATGTGCATTTTACGATATTTTCCTGCAATACTTCCATCACTCTCATAAACTATAGCGGTATTGTGATATAAACCTTCTAGGCGTTTTTCATATAAAGATGTAACTAATACGATATTATTATCTTTTGCTACTTCGCTCCAAAAAATCAAATCATTTTCATAATCACTAGCTAGGTCAAAATTATTAGTATTTTGCACTTGGCAAAAATAAGCACTTTGGTGTAATTCTTGTAAAATTACTAATTTTGCACCTTTTTTAGCAACATTTTTAATCTTTGCTTTTGTGATTTCTCTCATATTTTCGCTATATTTTTGTGATACTAAACCAATTTTTAACATATTTTTATCCTTATAAGTTTTCAAGATATTATCAAATTCTAGTTATTTTATATTCTTGATTATTTCCTTTCCTATAGTTCCTACCATTGTTGTATTTGGCGATACATTTTTTAAAATAGTAGCATTCGCACCGATTTTTGCATTTTTACCAATTGTGATATTGCCTAAGATAGTAGCACCTGCTCCAATTATTACTCCATCTTCAATGGTAGGATGTCTTTTACCACTAACTTTACCTGTGCCGCCTAAAGTAACCCCGTGATAAATAGTAACATTATCTCCTATAATAGTCGTTTCTCCAATCACAACTCCCATTCCGTGGTCAATAAATAAGCCTTTGCCAATTATTGCTCCTGGATGTATTTCTATACCTGTTAAAAATCTTGAAAATTGAGATATAAATCTAGCTATAAAAAATAATTTTTTCTTATACATAAAATGCGCTAAACGATGAAACAACACAGAATGTACACCAGGATATAATAAAAAAACTTCTAATTTATTTCTTGCTGCTGGGTCGTTTTTTAAAATATTTTCTAAATCATATTTTAAATTATCAAACATCAAAAATCCCCATAGAAATATATTTTTCTCCGCCATCAGGAGCTATTGCTAAAATCTTTTTATCATTTGGTAAAGTTTTTGCCAATTCTAAAGCTGCAAATATACTAGCACCAGATGAAATTCCTAATAATAATCCTTCTTTACTAGCTAATAATCTTACCATATTAATTGCATCAGCTTCATCTACACAAACAATATCATCAACCACACTAGCATCATAAATAGCAGGAACAAATCCAGCCCCTATTCCTTGAATTTTATGCGCTCCTGCTGTATTTTTACTAAGCACTGGAGATTGCTCTGGCTCTATTGCTATTACTTTAATATCTTTAAAATGCTCTTTTAATCTCTTACCAGCACCACTAATAGTCCCGCCTGTGCCTACTCCTGCTACAAAATAATCAAGAGTTTTAAATTCTTTTATGATTTCTTCTGCTGTTTTCGTATAATGCGCTTTTGTATTTGCTGGATTTTCAAATTGTTGTAAGATTATATATCTATTATCACTCTTTGCTAATTCTAAAGCTTTATTAATAGCACCTTTCATACCATCTTTTCCACTCGTAAGAATTAAATCAGCTCCGAAAGTTTTTATTAAATCTCGCCTTTCTTTACTCATAGTATCAGGCATTACTATGCAAGCTTTATAGCCCATTAATCTAGCAATCAACGCTAAAGAAATACCTGTATTTCCACTAGTTGGCTCTAAAATGATTGAATTAGAATTTAATTTTCCTTGTAATTTAGCTTCTTCTATCATAGCTAAAGCAGCTCTATCTTTTACACTACCGCTTAAATTAAATTTCTCAAGTTTTACATAAACTTGAGCCATCTTATCATTTGTTAAAGCATTGAGTTTAACTACTGGTGTATTGCCTACTAAATCTAAAATATTTTTCATAATTACCCCTTGTTTTTAAAATAAAAATTTTATTATAAATTAAAAAATTAATTAAAAAGAGTAATTATGAAAATAAAATTATTCTTCAAATATATTCATACAAGAACAATGTAATGAGCCATTTTGCCTTACGAAGACTAAGGCATTTACTAAAATAATTTTATGATTAGGTAAAGCTTTTTGTAATTTTTGTCTTACTAATTCATCATTTTTATCATCATAACAAGGCACTATTAAAGCGTCATTTACAAACACAAAATTAGCATAAGTACAGCCTAATCTTTTGCCATTATAATGTTTTGGGCTAGGAATTGGTAGTGAGATTAGATTATATTTAGTTTTTTTAAGCTCATCTTCTAAGGCTTTTAAACTAGCGTAATTTTCATCATTTTCATCTTCGCAAGAACTATAAGCGATAGTATTTTCATCAATAAATCTAGCTAAAGTATCCACATGAGAATCCGTATCATCACCTATAATGACACCATTTTCAAGCCATAAAACTTCTTGAACTTTTAAATATTTTTTAAGTGTATTTTCTATTTCTTCTTTGCTTTGTTGATTTCTATTATCGTTTAATAAACATTCAGTAGTTGTCAATAATACCTTGCCATTAGTATCAATGCTACCACCTTCTAAAATAAAATCAATTTTATTTAGGTCTTTTTTAAGATAATTTTTAAACAAATTTTCATTAAAAGCATTGTCTAAATTAGAACTAAATTTATTCCCCCAAGCATTAAAAACAAAATCCAAATTATTATCAATTGGACCAAAATCTCTAATCCAAGTATCATTAGTATTAAAACAATAAAACTCTATATTATTTAACTTTTTAAACTCATCAAGATTTGCACTTTCGTGATGAACTAAAAGCACCTTACAATGATTTGCAATAGCTTTTGCAAATTCTAAATAAGAATTTAAAATCTCATTTAAATAAGGCGACCAATCACTATCTTTATGAGGTAATGCTAATAATATATATTCACATTTTTGCCATTCTGCTCTCATTAACAAAACACCTTTATATAAACATAAGCTGCAACCACTAACCATACGCATAAAATTGCTGCCATAATAAATGGCTTAAGACCAGCTTTGCTTAACATATCCTTTCTAATATTTACTCCAAGTGCCACCATTGCTAAACTTAATAAAAATGTATCAAAAATAGCAATATTAGGCTTTATAACATTTAAAGCATATTCTGTATTTAAAATAGGCAAACTTGATATGCCACAAGCTAGTAAAAATCCTAAAGCAAACCAAGGAATTTGATTTAAGAAATTGCCTTTTTTTTCTTCTTTTTTAAATCCAAAACTAAGCATTAATAAAAACGGAACAAGCATTAAAACTCTTACCATTTTTATAACTATACTTGAATTTGCCCCATCAACTCCTATACTAGAACCCGCTCCTACAACATGTGCAACTTCGTGTAAAGTCCCGCCTACTAAAAAGCCAAATAATCTACCATCTAAATCAAATAGATTTTGAACCAATGGATAAACAAACATTCCAATACAACCATACACAACTACGGTGCAAACTGCTATACCAACTCTTGCCGAACCACCTTTTAGCACACTCTCACTAGCTAAAACAGCAGCAGCTCCACAAATACTAGAACCACTAGCAATTAATGCTGATTGTAAAAAGTCTATTTTTAATAATTTTCCTATTAATAAGCCAATAAAAAATGTAGAAAAAACTATAAAAAAAGCAAGTCCAACTCCACTTAAACCAATGCTTTCAATATCACTTAAAGAAATTCTAAAACCATAAAGAATAATCCCTAGTCTTAAAATCTGCTTAGTGCATACTCCTAAAGCACCTGTTTTTTTTAATAAGCTTACATTATGATGTGCGAAATTTCCAATAACAGCTCCCAAAATTACGGCAATTATTAAAGCTGATATTCCAAAGTTCTTAAAAAAGCTTAATTCACCAATAGCATAAGAACAAAATGCTAAAACTACTAATACTACATAACTTTCTATTTTTTTACTTTTATAAATTTTATTTACCCCCAAAGCTACTTGCTCTGGGGATTTGTTGTGTTTTTTACTCACTCTTTTTCCATTCTACTTACTGCATTTATACCAATTAAGCTAAAACCTGTTTTTATACATAAAGCAACTTGAGCAAATATTTTTAAATATTGCTCTTCGTTTTCATGTCCAATAACTCTAGTTTCATTATAAATTTTATGAAATGAACTTGCGATTTGTTTTAAATAATCGCATAATTTAGAAAGAGTTCTGCTATTAAAAGCGTCTTCTAAAACATCATTTAAAGCTAAAGCATCAAATAATAAATTAAGTGCATTTTCATCTTTAAAATTACTTAAGCTAACATTAATTACATCATTAAAGTTTTTATTAGCTTTTGCAAATATTTGATGAATTCTTGCGTGTGCGTAGTTTATATAAAAAATAGGATTTGAATTATCTTGCTTTTTAAACTCATCTACATCAAACTCAAGCGGGCTATCACAACGTTTACTTATAAAAATATATCTTAAAGCATCTACGCCAATATCATCTAAAACATCGCTAAATAAAATGACATTACCTTTTCTTTTACTCATTTTATAAGGTTGTCCATTTTTTAGCAAATTAACCATTTGAGCTAGGATTACTTCAAGATTATTAGCATCATGCCCTAAAGCACTCATAGCAGCTTTTACACGAGCAATGTAGCCGTGATGATCAGCTCCCCATATATTAATAACTTTATCATATCCCCTACTTAATTTATCATCGTGATAAACAATATCAGCTGCTAAATAAGTCCCCCTACCATCTTCACGCACGATAACTCTATCTAAGTCATCTCCGTATTTTGTAGATGCTAAATATAATTTATCATCTTTTAAATATGTTGCTTCGGCTTTTTTTAATTTTTCTAAAGTTTCTTCAAGCTTTGGATAATAAGCAGTTTCGCTTACATAATTATCAATCTTAATTCTAGCATTTGCTAAAGTTTGCTTGATTTCTTTTAAGACTTCATCTTTAGCTAAACTTGCTATTTTGGTTTTGTTATTTATAAAATCATCTTTAAATTTATCATAAAAAATCCTAGCAAGTTCTTGCATATACTCGCCACCATAAAAGCTTTCAGGATATTCAACATTTTCTTTTAAAACAAAATCTCTTATAGCTAAAATAACGCTTTCGCCTAATAAATCTATTTGATTACCTGCATCATTTACATAATATTCTGTATCAAATGTATAGCCTAAATGTTTTGCAATTTTATTTAAACTATCTCCATAAATAGCACCCCTTGCGTGCCCTATGTGAAGCGGTCCTGTTGGATTTGCACTTACATATTCAAGCAAGATTTTATAATTTTTTTTAGGACTTTTTGCAAAATCTTCTGGGTTATTTAAAGCATTTTTACATAATTTATCTAAAAAATCATTTGATAATTTGAAATTGACATAAGCATTCACTGCTTCAACACTGCTAAAAATCTCACAATTTTTCAATTTTTCTGCAAAATCTGCTGCAATTTTATTTGGGGCTAATTTAAGCTCTTTTGCAAAGCTAAAGCAAGGCATTGCAAAATGAGCTAAATTTCTATCTTTTGGACTTTCTAAACTAAATTCGCATTCTAATACTTTTGATAAATACTCTTTAATACTTTCCTTTAGCATTAGGCTTTTTGCTCGCTTTTTACTTCATTAGCTTCAGTTTTTTTAGTATTAT
The DNA here is from genome assembly GCF_020138135.1 of Campylobacter sp. RM12647. NCBI lineage: Bacteria > Pseudomonadati > Campylobacterota > Epsilonproteobacteria > Campylobacterales > Campylobacteraceae > Campylobacter > Campylobacter sp. RM12647. The sequence goes on from NZ_JACGAS010000022.1 coordinate 10,617, forward strand.
CAGCTAATTCATCAATTTCATTCACAGGCTTTGCAGTAGTATCATCTGCCATTTCTTTTTTAAATGTTTTAATACCTTTTCCTAAGCCTTTTGCAAGTTCTGGTAATTTTTTACCACCAAATAATAAAATGATTACTAATAAAACAATAATCCAGTGCCATCCACTACCTATTCCCATATTATTCTCCTTTTTTCCATTCTGAAATAAATTTTTTAATGTCTTTATTTAACACTTTTAAGTTTGCTGCTTGGTAAAGTAATTTAAGCTCTTTATAAGCTTTTTCCAAATCATCATTTATAATAAAAAAATCATATCTTCCAATAGCTTGAACTTCAGCAGTTGCATTATGAAGTCTTTTAGCAATTACATCAGGATTTTCTGTGCCACGAGAAACAAGGCGTTCTTTTAATACTTTTTCATTCTCAGGACTTATAAAAACTGATAAAAAATCTTTACCTAATTTATCTTTTACTATTCTAAAGCCTTGAACATCTATATCTAAAATAACATTTTTACCATTTTCTAAAGCGTCATAAATTGGTTTTAATGGCGTTCCATAATAATTCCCATGAACATTAGCATACTCTAAAAATTCATCATTTTTAATTCCTAATTCAAATTCTTCGTGGGTCAAATAATAATAATTTACACCCTCTTTTTCTCCTGCTCTAGGAGCTCTAGTGGTTGCTGATATTGAAAAATAAAAATCATTATAATCTTGTGCTAAACGCTCTAATAGTGTGCTTTTGCCCGCACCACTTGGGCCTGATATTAATAAAATTCCTGCCATAATTAATCTTTAAAACTTATATTAATTGATATATTTATATCTTTTATACGATTTTTCGTGCCTTTTGTGCTATTGATAATAGCTTGATTTACTGCTTTTGTAACATTTTCGCTAACTTCACTAATGTCATCATCAACATTTGCTTCTATGCTATTAGTAAAATCATTATTTTTTTCTTTTATATCTTCATTATTGTCTAATAATTCTACAACTTCCTCCCCTAACGCTTTTTTAATTTCAATTTCATTTAAATCATCAAAATCACTCACTTTTTCATCTCCTACAATTTCTTGAATATCTTCAATATCATCTTTAATATCATCAAAAGCAGCTAAAGAACCTAATTCATTATCTTGAATATCTTCTAAATGATTATTAACATTCAAATCTTCTTTCACATCTTCAAATTCTTCTTCTAAACCACTATCATTAAAATCATCTTTCATATCTTCAGCTACATCTAAATCACCCGTAACAACATCAAAATCATTTGTTATTTCTGTATTTAAATCATCTTCTAAATCTTTAAAATTATCATCTTCATAACTATTATTTATATCTTCTTCTAAATCATTTGAACTTGTAAAATCAATATCATCTTGCAATAAATCTTGATAATCTCTACTTAATTCTTCAAAACTTTCAGGTAATGAAAATTCATCAATATTATTCAAATCATCTAAATTTAAATCATTATTTAAATTCTCTTCTAAATCATCTATATCTTTCGTAGTTTTTAAATCTTCTTCTAAAACAATAGCATTACTTAATTCATCTAAATTCTCAATATCACTTAAAGTATCCAAATCTTGCGATAATTCATCATTATTTAAATTCTCATCTTCGTTAAAATCAGATAATTTCGTATCTAATTCATCATCTAAAGAATTTAAATCATCAAGAGTGCTTAAATTCTCATCTAATTCATCATTAGTATCATCTAAATCTTGTGGTAACTCATCATCTAAAGAAGTTAAATCATTAGAACTATCCAAATCTTGCGATAATTCATCATTATTTAAATTCTCATCTTCATTAAAATCAGATAATTTCGTATCTAATTCATCATCTAAAGAATTTAAATCATCAAGAGTGCTTAAATTCTCATCTAATTCATTATTAATATCATCTAAACCTTGAGATACTTCATCATTATTTAAATTATCAAGTTCTTCAATATTATCCAATTCTTCACTAAATTTATTATCAACATCATCTAAATTCTCTAAATCTTGCAGCAATTCATCATCTAAAGAAGTTAAATCATTAGAACTATCTAAATCTTGCAATAATTCATCGTTATTTAAATTATCAAGTTCTTCAATATTATCTATGTTAAAATCATCTATAGAATTTAATTCATCAGTATTATCTAAATCAAGCTTAGTTTCCAAACCTAAACTATTACCAAAATCATTCAAGTCTAAACTATCTAAATCAGTGATATTATCTATTTTAAATTCTTCCAAATCAATATCATCACTTAATAAATCAATATTATCTAAATCGCTAGTATTAAAATCTTCTTTTAATTCGTCTTTAAAACTATTTATCAAATCTATAAAATCAGTAGGTAAAAATGGTTTATGAATAACTATTGCATCATTACTTGTTTCATTTTTTGCTAATATAAGAATTAGTTTTTTAGACATTTGTTGACATAATTTAATATCAACTTCACACTCATTATCAGCTATAATAATATCACAAGGTTCAAGCTCTTCTAAATTATTTATTTCTTTATAAGTAATATTTAATTTTTGCAAACTAAGGCTTATTAATCTTGAAATTGCTGGATTTTTATTAATTAATATTGCATTCATTATACCTTCCTAACTTACAAATAGTTCAAGTTGTAAAAACACTTTTAAAACCAATTCTTTAAAATAAAACAAGATTGTAGCTAAAATTGTCATCAAAACAATAAATGCTATCGTTATTTTTATAGGATAGCCTACCACTAAAAGGTTAAATTGTGGCATTGTTTTCATAAGCAAACCAAATACAAAATCACTAAGCATTGATATAGCAATTATTGGAAACGCAAGGCTAAGACCAATTAAATATATATCTTTAGTCTCATTCATTATCTGTCTAAACCAACCATCATGCAAAGCAAAATCACCTAAAGCAATACCATTTAAACTCTTTGCCCAAAATAACAAAACCAAATGATGTCCATCATAAGCTAAAAACAAAAGCAATGCAATAAGAGAAATAAAGTGACCAATGATAGGAGTATTTGCACCAGTATTTGGATCAAGCACGCTCGCCATAGAAAAACCCATAATAAAACTAATATGTTCTCCACTCATTTGTAAAATCGTAAAAGTAAGCTGCAAACAAAGACCTGCAACAAGTCCTAACAAAAGCTCAGTTATAAGAGCAATAACTAAATAATTTGGCGTTATATTAGTATGAGCTAATGGATAGAAAAAAAAAGTCATAATAATAACAAAACTAGACTTAATAACCACAGGAATTTGTAAATGCGAATAAAATGGAAAAAACAAGCAAAGTCCACTCATTCTAGCAAGTAATAGCATAAACAAAACTATGTTTTGCTCACTAAATAATCTTACTAGTTCCATTCTTGAATAATTTGCTCTAATTCATCTATACATTCATCACAAGATTTATAAATAATATGAGAAAATAAAGCTTCATTTATATATTTATTTTTTTCTAAATTAATTAGTATGTTTTTAGATTTTGCAAACCTTAATAAATAATTTATATTAATAACTGCACCACTTGTTCCTATGATAACCACCAAATCATCTTCATTAAGATTATAAAATGTTGAATATAAATCAGTATAAAATGGCGCTTGTTCTCCAAAAAATACCACACTAGGCTTAATTAATTTACTTTGGCATTTTTTACAATTTTCAAATTTAAATTCCAAATCATCATTTAAATTAAGCTTAGTAATATCATTACAATTAGTGCAGTGTAATTCTAATAATTTTCCGTGCAAGTGAATTACATTTTCACACCCTGCACGCTCTAATAAATCATCAACATTTTGAGTAAAATTAATAACTTCAAAACGCTTTGATATTTCAGCAATTTTTTCGTGCATTTTATTAGGTTTAACTTTTCTTAATTCAAGTCTTCTCTTATTATAAAATTCATGAACTAAATTAAAATTTTTAATCCAAGTTTGATAATTACAAACTATATCTAAATCATATTGTTCCCACAAACCATCATTATCTCTAAAAGTGCTTAAGCCAGATGGGGCACTAAGACCAGCTCCACTTAAAAAAACTAACTTACTCATTATTTATCCTTAAAATATCATCACACATTAAAGCTAAATTTTCATCGTGAGTAATTAAAAATAAGGCTGAATTATTTAATTTAACATAATCAATCAATAATTTCATAGCTATTTTTGCATTTGTTGGGTCAAGATTTCCAGTTGGCTCATCAGCAAAAATAATTTTAGGTTTTTTGCAAAGAACTCTAGCAATACTTACTCTTTGTTGCTCTCCGCCACTTAATTCGTTAGCTTTTTTATTTAGAATTTCTTTAATACCTAAAAAATTAATTATCTCATCATCTATTTTATTATTTGATAAAACACTTGCTAATTCAATATTTTCATAAGCTGAAAATCCTTTAAAAAGATAATGCTGCTGAAAAATAATTCCAAAATCATTTCTTCTTATTAATAATCTTTCATCTTCGCTAAGTTTATAAATATTCTTATCTTTATAAAAGACTTCCCCACTATCAGGTGCTAAAAGTGTTGATAGAATATGCAATAATGTAGATTTTCCGCAACCACTTTTGCCTAAGACGGCTAAAGTTTGTTGCGGATTTAAAGTTAAATTTAAATTGTTAAATAAAACGGCATCGTATTTTTTACCAATACCGCTTGCTTTTAACATTAATTACCCATTTGAGCTGCAACTTCTGCTGCGAAATCTTCGTTTTTCTTTTCTAAGCCTTCGCCAACTTCATATTTTACGAAGCTTTCAATTACCAATTCATCTTTTAATTCAGCTGATTTATCAGCAATAACTTGCTCTATAGTTTTCTTATCATCCATTACATAAAATTGTCCCATTAATGTAAGGCGAGAATCTAAAATTGAGTTATCAGCTATAAATCTAGCCATTTGACCAGGAACAATTTTATCCCAAATTTGCTCTGGTTTATTTTGAGCTTTTAATTCAGCTTTTATATCTTCTTCAGCTTTCTTTAAAACTGCATCAGTAATTTGTAATCTACTTGCAAATTGTGGAATTTTATGAAGTGGCTTTTTAAGGCGAACTAATTCTTCATTTTCTTTTTCAAGTTCAGCACATAAAGCTCTATATTCAGCTTCTACAAATTCCTTATCTAAATCTTTATAGCTTAAAACACTTGGTTTCATAGCTGCAATATGCATACAAAGTTGTTTTAAAAATTCTTCAACTTTTGCTTTATTAGCAGCATTATTAAATTTAGCCTTAACGATAACACCTACACGACCATTTGTGTGTAAATAACCACTTAAAGCTTCATTATCATTTGCTTTTAAAGTAGCAAATCTTCTTACTACTAAATTTTCTCCAATAGTTGCGATTTGATTTTTTAGATAATCTTCAAATTTAGCCCCATCAATATTGCTATTTAATAAACTTTCAATATCACAAACTCCACTAACTTGAACTTGCTCAACTGTTTTATTTACTAAATCTATAAATTTATCATTTTTAGCAACGAAGTCAGTTTCTGAATTGATTTCTACTAAACTTGCTAAATTATTTGAAAGTTTAACACCAATTAAACCTTCAGCTGCTAATCTATCAGCTTTTTTAGCAGCTTTACTTAAGCCTTTTTCTCTTAAGTATTCAACCGCTTTTTGCATATCTCCATCACACTCTTTAAGTGCGTTTTTACAATCCATCATTCCAGCACCTGTGCTTTCGCGCAGGTCTTTTACCATAGCTGCTGTAATTTCTGCCATTACATTTCCCCTTCCATCATAGCTTCTTCTAATACTTCTTGTTTTTCATCTTCACTAACTTCTGCTCTTTCAACTACTTCACCATCTTGTTCTCTTAAAGCTTTACCTTCTAATATAGCTTCGCACATTTCTTGGCAGAATAATTGAACTGAACGAATAGCATCATCATTACCTGGGATAGGAAAATCTACAACATCAGGATCGCAGTTTGTATCAATTGGAGCTACTACTGGGATTTTTAATCTATTTGCTTCTGCAACTGCAATTTTTTCTTTTACTGTATCAATTACAAAAATCATATCAGGGCGAGTTTTAAGGTCTCTAATACCGCCTAAATAATCTAATAATTTTTCTTTTTTACGATTTAGCATTAATGCTTCTTTTTTAGTTAATAAATTAATGCTTCCATCTTCTTGCATACTTTCAATAACTTCAAGTTTTCTAATTGATTGGCGAATAGTTTCAAAGTTTGTCATCATACCGCCTAACCATCTGTGATTTACATATGGCATTCCACATTTAATTGCATATTCTTTAATAGCATCTGTTGCTTGCTTTTTAGTTCCAACAAATAAAATTGTTTTACCTTCTGCTGCTGCATCACGAACGATATTGTATGTATATCTAAAATATCTAATTGTTTTTTGTAAATCAATTACATAAATACCTTTTCTCTCACCAAAAATGAACTTTTTCATTTTAGGATTCCAGCGTCTTGTTTGATGCCCAAAATGCACACCACATTCTAATAAATCTCTCATTGTAACCATAGGTTTCTCCTTAAAAAATTGTTTTTACCTCCACACCCAAATACAACTAGCGTTGCAACAAATAAGGATTGGTGTGTGTGAAATAAGCGGGTATTTTAGCTTTTTTAAAGTTAATAAAAGTTATTTTTCTTGAGTTTTTTCTTCTTTGATTATATTATCAAGATTAGTAATAGCAAAAATATTATAACCATTATCATAGTTATAATTTAATTTCAATTTATGAGCTTCTAAAATCGTATTTACAACATAAAGCCCCAAGCCAAAAGAATTTGAACTCTTATTACCACCTTGAGTAAAAGGCTCTAAATAATACTCAATATTTTTATCTAATTTTTTACCTTTGTTATAAAACTTTATACTTTCATGGCAAATTATAACTCTTACAGCATTATCATCTGAATATTTAATAGCGTTATCTAATAAATTTTTAATTGCAGTTGTAAATAGTTTAAAATCAACATAAACTACAAAAGTATTATCACTTATAATATTAATTTTTTCATTTTCTAAAAGCAACATTTCTTTTGCTTCATTAAAAATGTGATTAATTGAAATTTTCTTTGGATTTTTTGCAACTCCACTTGTGATTTGCTCTACTGCGGCTAATTCATCTATTAAAATAACCATTCTATCAAATACATTTATAAGTCTTTGCTTAAATTTCGTATCTTCTAGCATTTCAGCTGTAATTCTACCTTTTGTAATTGGAGTTTTAAGCTCGTGCATTATATTTCTTAAAAAAAATTGTCTTGAAGTATTTAAATCTTTAATTTTTTTAATAGCTTGATAAAAAGCATCTGAAACTTGAGAAATCTCATCATTACCCTTGCTTATATTTTCTATATTATCTAAATCATTGCTAGCAAATTTTGTAATTTGTCTTTTAAGTCTTCTAATAGGTCTTAATTTTCCTATAACAAATATATAACTAATTAGTAAAACTAAAATAACTATACATAATATTATTTGAATACTCATATATCTATAAGAATTAAAATTCGTATCTTCATATAAGAAATCTTTATCATTTGCTATTATATATAAATAATTCTTACCATTACTTGTAAGAATTTTACTTGCTCCTAAGTTGTTACTATCTTCAGCCAATGTTATAGCATCAAATAAAATTAATTTTTTACTATCTTGGTCTATTAATTTAAGTTTAAATTGGTTTTGTTTGTAATTAAATTCATCTTCAGTAATTGCATTATTTAATTCTTGGAGTTTTAAATTCGCTAAGTAAGAATATCTAGCGTTTAGTTCGTTTGAATAATTATCCTTATCATAATTAATCAACCAAATAAACGCCATTCCTATAGTTGAAGTAGCTAATATAAAAATAAAAGTAATTACATAAAAAATACTAGATTTCATTGCGTTAGCTTATAACCAATTCCCCTAATTGCGTGAATATGAGTTGGAGTTTTGCTATCATCACTAATTTTTTGTCTTATTCTAGAAATAATTACATCTATACTTTTATTAGAACTTTCTTCATTAATTGAAGAACAATTGTAAATTAATTCTTCGCGGCTAACTACACCACCTTCTTTTTTAATTAAATAACTTAAAATATCAAATTCTGCATTTGTTAAAACTAATTCTTTGCCCCTAAAATAAATAGCGTGTTTAAATTCATCATATTCTAAAGTCTTGTTGCTATGCTCGTTTGCACTTATTTGAATTTGTTCAAATCTTCTTAAATGCGATGTAATTCTAGCTTTTAATTCTTTTGGATCATACGGTTTTGGTAAATAATCATCAGCGCCTAATTCTAAAGCTTCTACCTTATCATTTATATCGTGTCTTGCAGATGATACTATAATTGGACTTGTATATTTTTTTCTAATTTCTTTACATACTTCAAGTCCGTCCATTCCAGGTAATGTTAAATCTAATATAATCAAATCATATGTAGTAAGATTTAATTTTGACAATCCAATATATGGTTCATCAGCAATATCAACTTTCATATCATATTGCTCTAAATATTCTTTTAAAATTTCTGCTAATTCTAAATCATCTTCAATCATTAATATTCTAGTCATTTTAACTCCTTTAAATAATTACTAATACAGATAAAACCTTATCAAAATCTATAATTTATATTATAAACCAAATAGCTTACAAAGATTATTTTAATTCATTAAAATTAAAACTATTTATCAAATTAAAAAACATTGTAGCTTAGTGATTGTATAGAACTTAGTTAAATTATTGTAAATTCAAACTAATAAAGAAATGTATTATCTTTAGTCAAATTCTTGACTAAAGATTTTATTTAGCTTTTTACAGCGCTTCCTAAATCCCACATAGGCATAAAAATACCAAGTGCTAAGAAAAGAACCATACCAGCAATAAATAACATAAGAATTGGCTCAATATAGCTTGATAGGTTATCTATAATATTATTAAATCTTTCCTTATAATACCCAGTAACTTTTTCAAGCATTGCATCTAATTGACCACTGGCTTCGCCTGCTTTAATCATTTGAATAAGCATATTCTCATAAAGTTCTGTTTCTTTAAAAGATTCAGTTAAGCTAAGCCCTCTTGAAATTGAAACTTTAGTAGCATTTAATTTATTTTTCATAGTTGTATTAGATATTGTTCTAAGTGAAGTATCAAGTGCATCTGCAATAGGAATACCTGCTCTTACTAGCTCTGTAAAAATAAGATTAAATCTACTCATAGTAGCAAATAAAATAATCTTTCCTATTAGATAAGTTTTTAAAGCATATCTATCAACTAAAGCTTTATAATTATCATTAATTCCATAAAATCTTTTACTAGCAAATATCCCACCAATAAGCACAACTAAAACATATATCCCATAATTTCTTAAAGTATGCTCAATAAATAACAAAGCCTTAGTAGCAGGTGGTAAATTAGCCCCTAGTTGTTCAAATATCTCCTTAAACTGCGGAACAACAACAAGCATTAAGATAGTAAATGCTATAGCAATAGCTGTAACAACTATTATAGGATACCTTAAAGCCTTTTTAAACTTTTGTTGATTGTCATATAATTCTTGTAAAATTTCTGCAAGTTTTTTTAAACTTTCACCCAATTTACCAGTGCTTTCACCTAGCTTAACCATAGCTAGTGTAATATCACCTAATTCAGCTTGAAATGGTTCGAGTGATAAACTTATACTAAGACCAGCATTCAAGTCCTCATAAACTTTAGAAAAAATCTCTTTTACCCTTTTATTTGCACTTGAATTTGCAACTTCTCTCACACTATCATGGATAGAAATACCAGCACCAGCCATAACACCTAATTGGTTAATTGAAGCAATCAAATCAGGTAATTTTATAGTAGGTTTAAAAAAAGATAAATTTTTTAATTTATCAACAGCACTTCCTAGCGAAACGGTTTGAACTTCGCCAGCCTTTACTATACGACCTAAATTTTTATTCTTAGCTTGTTCAACAGCACTTGCCTTGCTTTGTGCTGTTAGAGTTAAGACCTTTTTTTGTCCTTTACTAATATACTCAACTTGAAATTTCTTCATTTATTACTCTTTCGCAACTCTTAATACTTCATCAACACTAGTAACACCCTTAGCAGCTCTTACTATACCATCATGAAACATATCAACAAAACCTTCTTCATAAGCTACTTTTCTAATCTCTTCTTTAGATGCACCCGCTGCAACCATAGAAGAAATTCTATCGCTGATTGGTAGAATTTCACTTATCATTTCACGACCAGTATAGCCTGTTTGAGAACATTTAGGGCAACCTACAGGCTTATAAAATTGTGGATTTTCTACTTCTTTTACATACTTTTCAATTCTTGAATAAAAATTATCAGGTAATTTTGTAACTTGCTTGCAATTAGGGCAAAGCTTTCTTACAAGTCTTTGTGCTTCAATTGCTGTTAATGCACCACTAACCATATAAGGCTCAACCCCCATATCAACTATCCTAGTAACGGCTGAAACTGCGTCATTCGTGTGAAGAGTTGAAAATACTAAGTGTCCTGTAAGTGCTGCTTGAATAGCAATTGTTAATGTTTCAGCATCCCTAATCTCACCTATCATTATAATATCAGGGTCTTGTCTTAGAATAGACCTAAGTGCAGCTGCAAATGTTAGTCCTGCTTTTTCATTAACATGCACTTGCTGAATCAAATTCAACTGATACTCTACAGGGTCTTCAACCGTGATAATTTTAGTCTCAACGCTTTTCATATCATTAAGCGCAGCATAAAGAGTAGTTGTTTTACCACTTCCCGTTGGACCAGTTACAAGGATAATCCCATAAGGTGCATGCATTGCTGCTTGAAATCTTTCAAGATTTGTAGGGTGCATTCCAAGATTGCCTAGACTAATTAAAATCTTTGATTTATCAAGTATCCTTAAAACTATACTTTCGCCATTTATAATAGGTAATGTTGAAATACGAAAATCATATTCTTTATCTAAAACCCTAGCAGAAAATCTACCATCTTGTGGTTTTCTTTTTTCTGCAATATCCATATTTGATAAAAGTTTCATTCTAGAAACCATTGGTGGATATATATCTTTATCAAAAATAAATATTTCAGTTAGCATACCATCAATCCTACCACGAACAATGCAGTTTGTCTCGGTTGGTTCAATGTGAATATCGCTTGAGCGATTTACAATACAAGTTCTAAGGATAACTTCAATTAATTTTAAAATTCCAGAGCTATCTTGCTCTCCACCAGTCATTGTAGGATCAGAGCTTAACTCTTTTCTAATATCATTGATAATATCTTTTATACTTTCATTTAATTGAATTTTACTTAAATATCTATCAATTTGAGATGGATGTGCGACATAGTTTTTAACAAGCTTTCTACTAAATAAATGTTGAACTTTATCTTGAGTTTCTAAATTAAATGGTTCTTTATATGCTACATATAAATTAATTTCATCTTCTTTAAAAGGTAAAAATCCATAGTTTGATAAAACTGAATACTGAATTTTTTCAGAAATCTTATAATTAATATCAACCGAATCTAAATCTATATATTCAAATCTTAATTTTTGTGCAATTTTTTCTAAAAATTCTTTATTACCTATTTCAAAATGTAATGCAATATCATCTAAAGTAATACCATTAGTCTTATAAAGGTCAATCAATAAAGATTCTAATGTGCTTTCATCTAAAACGCTTTTTAAATAATTTAACTTATCTTGTGGATTTTCAAAAGACATAATAGTGTCTTTTAATTCCATTTTTCTTCTATATACTAAAACTCCTAAACGATCTACAAATTCCATTACCAGTACTCTTTCACTTCTAATATTTGATTGTTTGAATTTAAAATAGTTAAAACCATCTTAGTAAATGGTTTATCAAATCTCAAACTCATTTCATAGATTTTATCATTATATCTAAAAATATATTTATCATTTTCCTTTATATAATTACCTAATATATAATCATCGTAAATATCAGATAAAATATAATCACACTTAGGTAGCTTAATAGAGCTTATATCAAGGTTATCAACTAGTGCTGAATGTAATAATTTTTTCTTATATAAAATAGTTGAATAATAAACAGCATTAGCTCTTGCTTCTTTTGAATTTCTAAGTGCAATAATAACAGCTGATAATTTGTTTATATAATCTGATCTTAAACATGCAATACCATACAAATTCATCAATCCATCATCTTTATTTTTTACAGCTAAATCATATACTAAATTATTACATACTTTTGAATATTCTTGATTTTCAATAGCTTTATTAATGTCTGCTAAACTAATAGCAAAACAATTTAAAGCTATTAATAAAAAAATAATTTTTCTCATAATTTACCTTCTTTAATTAAGTCTAAAGTTTGTTTAACACGAGTTGAGCTATTAGAATTTAAATAATTAGTTAAAGAATTAATAGCTTGCTCTTTTAAACCTAATTTATAACTTGCTTTTGCAAACATAACCCAAGATTTATCGTTTTTAACATCTAATTTATTTGCAGTCAATGCCCATTCTCTAGCGTTTTTAAAATCACCTTTAGAATAATATACATCAGCTATATCTAAAGCAAAATATATACTATTAGTTTCAGAAAATTTTAATTTCAAATATTCTAAATCATCTAATTCTTTTTTGCTTTCTACCTTAGGTGTAGCCGTAGAATTTAAATCAGTAATAACTATTGTGTTAGTTTCTATATTTTTAGGTATATTTTTAATAATGTTATTATTTTTAATATTACTTGATTTTGTTTCACTTGTATTTGATTTAAAAGATGAGTTTTTAACATCTATATTCATAATACTTAATGATATAGTTTCATTATTTGTAGTATCTGATAAAGTAGTAGTATTAACTTCTTCTTGTTTAGGCATATCTACTAATTTTTTATCATTATCTGGCTTATTACTAATTACTTCTACTGGTTTATTGATAATATTTTTATTATCTAATATTTTTTCTTTTTCCAATTTAACCTTAGTATCATTTATAATCTTTTTAACTTCATTATTACTTTTTTTTACATTAGTTTCTAATTCGCTAGCACCTTTTGAGTATGCAAAATATATTAAAGCAGATATAAAAATAACAAATATAATAAAAGCTAATATGTATAAAAAGATATACTTTTTCTTTTTTTTCTTACTTGAATAAATTTTCCATTTATTTTCTAATTCTATAACTTCATGTAAATTAAGCATTTAATAAACCTTTATCAAGAGCAGCCATTTCTAATACTTTTTCATTGATTTTTGGATTACTAAACTCACTAAATCTTTCTTGCTCGTAAAATTCATATATTTCAAATGCTTTATACAATAACATATTAACAGTTCTTAAGTTTCCTTTAGTAACGCTATATATAAACTTATAATTTTTATTACTAAAAAATCCTTTATCCAAACCATTCTTTAAAGTTTCTAATTTCTTATTAATATAAGTTTTAATTTCATCTTCACTAGATTCACTAAGTTCAATACTTTCCCAAATTCTAGTAGTAAAATGTTCTTGAGCTAAAATATCCTCATCAGCAATTGTCTTATGAACTGTAAATAAGAATTTAAACATTCTAGTATCTGATAGTAGTCTAATTTTTTCTATTAATATATTAGGATACATTTGAGCTTCATCAAGCATTACCATGTATCCATCGTATTTTAATTCTTCAGGAGTTTGAGTAACTTTATCTTTAAAAATTCTTAAAAAATCTTCGTATTTTTCAATCTCTACATATTCATTAAAAATTTTTCTATGCAATTCAGTATAAAATCCTGATTCTGAATAAAATGGCTGTTCTAATAATATAATCTTTTTATTTTTTTCTTTTAAATCTTTTTCTATTTTATTTAATAAAAAAGTCTTACCACAACCTGGCTTACCATAAAACAATACTAATTTTAAAGGCTTTTCTAATGAAGTTATAATCTTATGATAAGCAATCTTAGATTTATCAAGATTGATAAATCTAAGGCTTTCTAAATTGTCTATAAATAATTCTTTAGCTAATGTATATTTATTCAATAGCAACCCTTATTCAACATTATTTATTGAATCAAATTCTTCTGCTTTTTCTTTAAATAAGTTTTTAGTAGCAGTAGGTTTTAAATCTTCTTTATAATCTAGTGCTAAAGAGTATCCTAAATCTTCTAAAGATTTTCTTACTTCTTCTTTATCTTTAGTAAAATCAACAACATGCGGAGTGATAACAAACACTAATTCTGTTTTGTCTTTTGATTTGTATTTAGAGCCAAATAATTTTCCTAATAAAGGAATGTCTTGTAATACCGGAATTCCATTTTTACTAAAAACTTCAGTATCAGTAATAAGACCACCTAAAACAATAGTCTCTCCATCTCTTACTTGAACAACTGTTGATAATTTCTTTTGTTTTGTATCTGGAGCAACAACCCTATAGCCATCTTTAACGTTTTTATCTTCACTATTTATTAGCTCACTAATGCTTGGATTAATTCTTAGCATAATTTTATTATCATCTGATATTTCAGGTAAGATATTTAATAAAATACCTACGAAAATTGATTTTTCTTCATCAGCATCACCCGTGCTACCACTATCTGTAGTTGTGCTACTTCCTTTTAATTTATAATTATATGTATCACCAACCGTGATTAATGCTTGTTGGTTATTTAAAGTTGCGATTTTAGGACTTGAAACAACTTTAACATCTCCACTTTCTTTAAGAAAATTTATCATACCTGTTAAATTAACACCCATATTTAAAGATATATTTTCTTTACCAAACCATTTACCATTATGAGATTTACCAACTTGCAAACCTGTATAATTTGCTGTTTTATCCCTTGGACTACCAGTACCAAGCGAAATTGTAGGCAAGTAACTTCCAATACCAGTAAATTGTAATCGGTCTCCTATAGTAGAACCAGCCGTACTAAAACCTAAATTAAATTGTGTCCAATCTATACCTGTTTTATGATATTTATTAAGGCTTACTTCAATAATTGAAACATCAATTACTACTTGTTTTTTAAGTGATTCTTGAACTTGATTTAAATAAGTTTCAATCCTATCTAAAATTTCATTACTTGAAGTAACTGTGATTAAACCCGCATTAGCATTGATTGTAGGAGGGGTAATAGGAATATTTTGACCTGAATTTTGAACTATTTCTGAAATCTCTTTGCCTATGTTTTTCCAAAAATCAAATTCTTCTTTAGTTTCAATCATATTATCACTATCTGAACTTGAACCTGAACTTGAACTTGAGCTACTGCTATCGCTACTGCTTGCTTGAGATTCAACATTTGCCTTAGTAATAGCACTACCCTTACGAACTGAAGTAATATAATCTAATTTAAATGTTTTAGTATTTAAACCTTGAATTTTTAAGATATTATTTGAAAAATCATAATCTAAACCTTGTTCAGCAATAAGCAAATCAAAAATGCCATTAATATGCATATTTTTAATACTTATTCCATCTTGTCTAGTACTCAATATTCCTTTTGAATATGAATCTTTATAAACTACACTAAAATCACATACTTTTGATAATTGATTAATTATTTCGTAAGCTGAAGTATCTTCTTTATTTACTTTAATATCAAAAGCTCTTTTTGAGCAATCTGCTGCACTTAATGAGCTAGATAGCATTAGCGCTGCACTTAAAGATATAATAGTTTTATTTAACACTGATTTGAACATTCTGATTATCCTTTAAATTAAGTTCTACATAATTAATTGAATTTGAAAGACCAACTCTTTCATTATTAATACTAACTACCCTATAACCTGCAGTAATTATTTCGTTTAAACCATACCATTTTTGATTGATTTTCACTCTTTTATCTACAATAGCATATAAAGTAAAAGTTATAACCTCGTCTGATTTGATTTTGTCCTTATAAAAAGGATCATTTGTTTTTGTAATTTCAAGATAGTCTATTGTATTTCTAACTTGAACTAATTCATTAAATTTATTGTCAAGTTCTGTTCTTGTCATAGCAAAAATTGCTTGAATACAAACTAATATACATAATACTTTTTTCATTAATATTTAATTCCCCATATTGAGATTTTAACATCAGCTTGAATGTCATTTGTATAAACTTTGTTATTTTCGCCACCATTATTATCATTATTAGGATTATCTGTAGGCTCAATTTTATATAGTTTAAGCATATTTACATCTACAACATCAATTGATTTTTCTAAGCTATTTACAAAATGTAAAATATTTTGGAATTTACCAGTTAAAGAAAATTGAACATTAAAAACTTCTTCTACTTTTTGACTTACCAAATCATTTACACTACTTCTTACATCACCTAAAACTACTTGATATTTTTTAGATAATTCATTAATTTTAGCCATAAACTCAGACCAATTTTTTTGATTATATAATAATTTTGACGCTTCTTTTAATTTATCATCAAAATACATATTCTCATCACTGATTTCTTTTCTTGCTTTTTCTTCGCTAATGATATCTTGTGTTAATTTTTGTATTCTTGAGTTTTGCTTTTCTCTTTCAATAAAATCATCAAGTCTTCTTAACTCTTCTTTAGCTTTATTTAACAATTCTGTTTGTTCTGCCACATACTGCTCTGAACTCTCATATGTATAATCATAGATTAAATAACCAAATAAAAATACACACATAAATATACTCATATAGAATATATTAGTATTAGGCTGCTTTTCGTAATAATTATCTATTTTATCAAAAATACTACCTTGTTTCATCTTAAAACCTTTATTACAATATTACTTTCATGCTCTTTATCTTTATCATCAAGATTTAATATCTTAATCAATACATCTCTTGATTCAATACTATAAGTATCATCAGCACCTATTTCTTTTAAGAATGAAGTTATACCTGTTGAAGTTCCTTTTAAATTAACATTTATAATATCATTATCAAAAGACATACTTGTTACTTTAATATTGCTTTGATTTAAGATACTAGCCATTTTTGTAGCTGCACTAGCTTTTGATAAATAATTAACTTTTTTATCATAAATATTATCTAAAAGTGTATATCTAAATTCTAAAGTTCTTCTAGCTTCATTTACTTCAGCTGATAAACTAGATAATCTACTTTCAAGGTTTTTAATTTCATTATCAATTCTTGTATATTCTGTTTGTTTAGCAGGAATTTTTTCACTAGTATCTCTTTCTTCTACTTCAATAAATTTACCATTTATGTAATTATATATAGGATAAATACTAGCCAATACAATAACAGCCAAAATTGATAAAATTAACTTCCCAGAATATCTCTTTGCAAAAGGTGGTGGTCTTAAGAATGTAGATATGTTGAATACATCATTTGGCATTTTTAATTGTTCATTAGCTCTTAACAAGCTTAATAAAACAAATGGATTAATCCTTAATTCTCCGCCTTCTTTTTCAGGAGTAGTTGTAAATTCAGAAGGTGTATTAACCTCAACGGTAAAATTTCTAATATTTTTAAATAAATCATATTTAATTTTATGGATATTAATAAATTCTGCTACCTCAAGACTATTAATTCCAATTTCAACTTTATTATTAAGCATAGTTTCAAGTATAATATCATCATCAAGACACCTAAAGCAAGAAAACAATACTTCAACTTTTTTTAAGAAATTTTGACTTAACCCAATATCAGTTCCTACAAATACTTTTGTAATAGTAACATTATCTAATTGAGCACCTCTTAATATTAAAGATAAATTATTAATTAAGAATTTAAAAGACTCGCTTAAAACCTTATTAAGTGAAACTCTTTTTGCATCATCTACATGGTCAAAACCATATTTTGATAATTCATTTAAAAACATATGTTCAGGAATTCTCTCTCCTAAATCATGAGAAAAGCTACCATGCAACATATCTATGCTAAGTTTATTAATAATCTTATAGTTTATTAATTCTCCATCTTTATACACGGTAAGTGTTGTATATGTTTTATGAAAATATATAAATACTTGAACTCCATCACTTTCTATAAGTTTGCTTGTATAATAATTTTGATACATCAATGGTTCAATATCTATATAATCAATATACTGAAGCTTATTAGCTACATCTTTAAATTCTGTTTCAATTTTTTCATTTTCTACTACAAATACATTATATACTGTATTAATTCCCATACTAGCATTAGAAATACTATAAGATATCTTATAATCCTTGTCTATATCTAATTCTAACACTTCATAAGTTTTGTTTGTAATTATACTGATTTCATCCTCATCTGTATCGTTTGGAACCTCAACAGAAGCATACTTTACATTTTCACCTGGCATATAGGTAATATTGTAAGCAGAATTGCTTTTTTCCTTAACGGTAATTTCACTAAGGACATTATCAGCAAGTTTATAGAGTTTTTTTGTACTTGAATCAAAAGCGACCAATTCTCTTTTTTTCGCTGTTTTCGCCATTTAAATACCTTTTATTTTTTATTGTTTTAAGCCTACTTTTTTTAAAAAGTTCTCATTATCGTACCATTTTTTTTGAACTTTTGCAACCAACTTTAAGTTAATTTTTAATAAAAAAACTTCAGCAATTCTTTTCCTAGCAACTATTCCAATACGCTTAATTGTATTAGCATTTCGACCAATTAGCATTGCTTTATGATTTTCTGAATCTGTAATAATATCGGCATAAATAGTTAAAAAATTATCTTTTTCTATAATTTTATTAATTAACACTTCACAACAATATGGCAATTCATCACTAAGATTTTGATAAATGCTTTCTATTATTAATTCTTTAATAACATCTTTAGTTGTTTTATCAGTACTAAATTCTGGGTCAAAAAAATATGGGTGTTCTGGTAAATACTTTACCATCTCATCTAATAATTTATTTTTATAGAATTTATTTTTTGATGAATAAGGAATGATATTAGGAACAATATCTAATTTATTAAATTCTTCTAATTTATCTAACAATTTTTTAGGTTCAACCAAATCAACTTTGTTTATAACTACAATATGCTCAACCTTTGGCTTTAAATCTAAAAATTTTTTATATTCATCTAAACTATCAAAAATACTCATAACGAATACAATCAAATCACACTCATCTAAGCTCTTTTTAGCAGCTTCTATTAATAGTTGATTAAAATTCTTATTGCTTTCGTGTAGGCCTGGAGTATCTATTAATATTATTTGATTTTCATCGTGCATTATTACCACATTCATTTTTCTTCTTGTGGCATTTTCTTTATGTGATACTAGGCAAATATTTTCACCTAGTAAAGAATTAATCATTGTGCTTTTACCGGCATTTGTTCTGCCGATTACACTTACAAAACCGCTTTTCATAAAATATATCTTGCTATATCTTGATTTTCTATAATAGAGCCTAATTTATCATCAACTAATTTTGTATCTATTACACAATCTTTATCTTTGTATTTATCACACTCATAAGAAATATCTTCTACTAATTTTTCAATAACAGTATGTAAGCGTCTAGCGCCTATATCTTCCATACTTTCATTTGCTTGTGCTGCTATTTTTGCAATTTTTTTAATAGCATCATCTTCAAACACTAAATTAACTCCTTCAGTTTCTAAAAGGGCTTTATATTGTTTTAAAAGTGAGTTTTTAGGTCTTGTTAAAATCTCATACAATTCATCAGCACCCAAGCTATCAAGCTCAACTCTTAGTGGAAATCTACCTTGTAATTCAGGGATTAAATCACTTGGCTTACTTAAATGAAATGCACCTGCTGCAATAAATAATATATGATCAGTTTTTACATTACCTAATTTAGTATTTACTACACTACCTTCTACGATAGGTAACAAATCTCTTTGAACACCTTCTTTGCTAGGGTCTTGTCTACTTGAATTACCCGAGCTTACCGCAACTTTATCTATCTCGTCAATAAAGATTATTCCTTCATTTTGAACTCTTTTTAAGGCTTCATCTTTAATGCTTTCATTATCTAAAACACTATCTGTTAATTCAGTTTCTAAAACTTTTCTAGCGTCTTTAATTTTTAACTCTTTTTTCACTTTTTTATCAGCAATACCAATTACTTTTACCATCTCTTGCATACTTGCAAGTTCTGGTGGTAGATTTGGATTTGTCTCAAGTGAGCGTTGGGTTACATAAATTTCTATAACCTTATCTTCAAATTCTTTATTTCTTAGACGCTCTTTCATCTTTTCTAAGCTAGTTTCATACTCTGCTTGTTTTTCTTCACTAACACCTTTTGGTAATGGCGGTAATAATTTTTCTAAAATTTT
>NZ_JACGAS010000023.1:0-30742 GCF_020138135.1 Campylobacter sp. RM12647
CAATAATATTTTTTTCATAGCGTATCCTTTCAAAATGATGCCAAATTATAGCATATTTTAAAAGGTTGTTAGCTTAAAATTTATATTTATACATTAAATTAGTGTAAAGATTATCGTAAGAATTGTATTCAATACTTGATTTTACCCTATTATATCCTAAATCAAGTGAGAAGAAATTATGATGATCCATATTGTATTCAGCACCAAAATTTACCCTATAGGTTATATCGTTTCTCGTATTTAAGAAGATTTTTTCATCATATTTACTTTTAGCATAACCTAAACTTGCTTTTAATATTACTTGTTTATTTAACATATAAATAATTCCGGCAGTAGCTGAATATTCTTTATAATTATTTGAACTTTCTTTAATTCTGCTAGTTTTTTCTATATCATAAGCAATTTTTAAATAAGACATACTTCTTTGAGAAATAATCTTACTCATAGCATAAATACTATGATGATTTGAATCATTTTCTTTATTATCTTCTATCAAATAATTATTATGATTAATTGTATAGCCTAGACCAAAAGCTAGCCCACTTTCAGTATAATAATCACCTGAAATATCTGCTGTAAAGGTATTTAAATATCTTTTTTGTTTTAAAATAATATAATCATAAGACATTAAAATATTTAATTTAAATTGTCTTGATATCTCAAAACCATTATTAATTGAAGCTGTAAATACACTTAAATTCTGAAAATCTTCTTCAATTGGTTTTATATAATACTTATTATAAAAATTAATATTTATATCATAATCATATACATTATTAACTTGTTTTTTATAGCCAGCATTAAGATTAGCTAAAATACTACTAGCTGGTTGGTGCTTAGCACCTGGTATTGGAAAATTAATGCCTAATTGTGGCACTGGTAAATAACTATCTTTTAAATTCTGCTTTTTTGGATTGCTATCATATCCATATCCAAAACCAATACTCGCATAAGGTATATTTATTTCATTATTGGCTTTTTGTTGATATTTAACATTTTTTAACATACTAGCAACTAAAGCTTTCTCATCATCATTTAAGCGTTCATCATCTTTTAAATTCTCTAGTTCTAATTTAAGTAAAGCTAAATTCCCGTTTTTTTGATAAATAATAGCACTTTGTAATCTCGCTTCTGTATTAGTATCATCTAATACTAAAACCCTATCATAAGCAGCTAAAGCTTCATCGTATAAACCTAATCTAAAAGCACTTTTACCCATAATTAGATTTAAATTAATATCAGAGCAAGTTTGCTTACAAATAGAACTAGCTATATCATAAGAAGTTTTATAATCTTCCTGATTATACGCATTTACTAAATCATCAAATGGATTTGCTAATAAAGCAATAGGTAAAAATGTTAAAAATTTTTTCATAAATGTTAAGCCTTTTTTAAAAAACAAGTTTTTAAAACTATAACTCCGTGTTTATCAACTTTTGCTTCTATTTCATCATCATTTGAAGTAAGCTTTATGTTTTTTACATTAGTTCCTCTTTTAATAGTTAAAGAACTGCCTTTTACTTTCAAATCTTTAATAACGCTAACATTATCTCCTGCTTGTAATTCGTTTCCGTTTGCGTCTTTTGGCATTTTTATATTCCTTTTTTATTTATGGTGCCCAAGGTCGGACTCGAACCGACACAGGATTGCTCCTACTAGATTTTGAGTCTAGCGCGTCTACCAGTTTCACCACTTGGGCTAAAATTGCATATGATAATAAAATTTGCTTATAAAAAAATAAAAGTGTGATATTTTAAATATATTTTACTTAATATTTGATTATGAAATTCTTGTTTTGATATTCCTATCAAAACAAGAAAAAAAATTAATTCATTCCTAACATTTCCCAATAAGGAAGACCTATTACAAGGCATAAAATAAAAGATACCATAGCCACTACAAATCCAGTAATCCACCATTCTTTTACGGTGTTATATCCAGCTCCAAAAATAACTGAAGCAGCAGGACCACCAAAATGAGTTAATGCTCCGCCATAAGAATTTGTAGTAATTAATAAAAATGCTAATAAATATGGATCAACTCCTGCACTTTTGCCTATTAAAAATAAAACCGGTAAAAGAGTTGTAATGAAAACGGTTGCACTAGCATATAAATATCTTACGATAATACTAATAAAACCAATAATTATTAATACTATCAATGGGTCTAAATCTAAATTCATATTACCTTGAATAAATGTTCCAAGCCATTTAAAAAAGCCCAATTTATTCATCATACCTGATAGTGACATAATACCACCAAACCAAAATAATGTCCCTATACACTCTTTAGAACCTGCTATATCTTCAAATTTTAAAACGCCAAGTAATACTGATAAACTCATAGCACCAACAGCTACTGCAGTAGCATCTATATCAATCTTTAATCCAAATAAAGAACTAGCTAAAGACGGAACAGACCAACCAAGCAATGCTAGAACAAAGATTAAAACAAGCATTTTCTCACTTCTTTTCATCTCTCCTAATTCTTCTAAGCCTTGTTTTGAAATTACTACATTATCAATCTTTTTTATATCAGGGCGAACAAAAATATAAACAACTAGTGGAATTATACATAAACACACAATACCAGGAATTATCATAGCAACAGCCCAATTTCCCCAATTTAAGTGAGTTCCTAAAATATCATTTGCATAACCAATCACTAGCATATTTCCAGCCATTGCGGTTGCGAAAATAAATGAAGTCATTTTTGTACTCATATAAGAATTACACGCTAAAAATGCACCTACTCTATTTTCTGTTTCAACTTTATCTTTTGATAAAGATTGTGCGATTGAATTTACAATTGGAAAGACAATTCCACCTGCTCTTGCAGTATTTGATGGAGTTGCAGGTGATACTACTAAATCCAAAAATGCAGTAACATAGCTAAGTCTTAAAGTAGTTTTACCAAATTTACCTATTAAAAAATAAGCCCATCTTTTACCAAGACCTGTTTTTGTAAATGCAATACTTAAAGCAAATGCAGAAACTATAATCCAAGTAGTTGAACTTGCATAACCGCTTAAAGCTTGTTTTGTAGCTTCTTTTGCACCACCTAAATAAGGTCCCATAAATAGTGCAGTTCCTGCCACTGCAGTAATTAATACCATAGAATTTGGTATAGGCTTAAATACAAGACCTAAAACTGCTGAAAGATAAATACCAAACATTACCCACGCAGCTTCGCTTAAGCCACTTGGCACGGGCAAAATAGTAGCGAATAAAAATGGAATAGCAATCAAAATAATAATAGAAATTGCTCTTTTCATCATTTCTCCTTAAAAAAAATTAAAAAATTAAGATTACTTTAGCAGAATAATTCATAAAATGTATTTAAATTGTATTTAAAACTTTAAAAAATGTGTATAAAAGTAACACTTATTATAAATTATTATCTTTTTTTGAAAAAAAATATAATATATTTCATAACTTTTTATAATATGAAAAATTTAATTAGGAAAAAATATGAGAAAATTAGCTGTTTTTATTTTAAGTTTAAATTTATTTGCATACACTTTAGATTTTCCTGGAGATAAAATTCCTTTTAGTGAAAATCCAGATTGGAAAGACCCAACTATACCTAAAAATTTATATCAAAACGATGATATAAATTATGATTTGCAAAAAAAACTAAGTGAATTAGATGAAAAAAAATTAAGAAAATTAAAAAAGGCTTTAGATATATTGTTTGAGGATGAAGAAGAATTACAAGAAGAAATTCCCCAAACTGAACCTATAAAAATAAAAGAGCCAACTCTAGATGAATATATACAAATTAGCATCAGCGGAGAAAAACCTATAAAAAAACAAAAAAATACTTATCAAAACAATAATATTTTGATAAATATTAAATAAGCTTTATTTATTACGAGTTTTATTAAAACTAAAAATAGCAATTATTAATGCTAGTATAGGAGAACTCATAATTTGTAAAAAATATATTAATTCACTTTGTTCTTCTTCGTTTGGAGTAATAAAACTTAATATTAAAGCAAATACTACGCTACTAAGACCTAATATCGCTAAAAAATAACTAAGAATTTGATTTTGTATTTTAAATTCTAATTCATTTTCACAATAATTTTTTAATTTAAAATATGCTAAAAACATTGCAATATAAGGTAAAAAATAACTAACCGTAGTAAGAGAACTAAGTAGCCAATAAATATCTTGAGATTTATTAAAAAATACACAAAATATACAAATAATACTAACTAAAAATGCCTGAAAAAATAAAGCCTTATAAGGGGTATTGTATTTTGGATGTGGTTTTGCTTCATAAAATTTAATTATTCCTTCTTTTGAAGCATTAGCTAGCATATATATTGGCGCTACCAACCAAGAATTAATCTGCCCTAAAGTGCCTACAAATAAACTAAAAGCCATTAATTGACTAAGACCTTTAAAACCTAAATTATTTTCAGCATAAGTAATTGCTTGCATAATACCATCTAATATATCAGTATCTTTTGCAGGATATATCACATTAACACAAAAAGTGCCTAAAATATAAATACCTACTATTATAAATGCACTAAAAAATATAGCTTTTGGATAATTTTTTTGAGCGTTATCAATTTTAGCACCTATCATTGTGCTAAGCTCAAGCCCTGCAAATGCAAACATCATAGTGCTTGAAAACACTAAAGTATTTAAATCAAGTGTAATTAAATACCCTGAATTATAAGGAGTTGTGATTTTGTTATTAGTCAAATAAAACATTAAAGCTACAACTATTAAAAGCAATGTAGGAAATAAAATTCCAAAATAAACAAATACTTTATTTATTAATTTAGTATATTCAAAACCCCTATAATTTATATATGTCAAAATAAAAAAACTCAATATAGAAAATATTGCGATAAAATAAGATTTTGCCTGTAAATTAAATATATAAGCTAAAGAATTTGCTGCGAAATACAACATCATTGGGAAAAAAGCTAAACAAGATAGAAGATAACAAATCAAACAAAAATAAGCAACTTTTACTCCAAAAGCTTTATTAATCCATAAAAATATACCACCACCCTTAGAAAATCTAGAACCAAGTTCTCCACATATCAAAGCTAAAGGAATAAAAAATCCAAATGCTACAAAAAGCCATAAAATAATAGAACTAGCTCCGTATTGTGCGACATAAGGAATTTGTCTTAAAGAAAAAATCCCAATCAAATTCATAAAAATAATATCTTTTATACTCAACTTCATAATAAACCTAAAAAAATAAAATGAAGCGAATAATACTATTAAAATTGTAATAATTTAGAAGAAAAAAAGAAAAGGTTTCACATAATCTGTGAAACCTAAAAATAATTTATAAAATTATTGGCAGATGATTTTTAATTCAACTCTGCGGTTTGCTGCACGGCCTTCTTTTGTTTTGTTATCGCCGATTGCATTTTGGTCGCCAGCCCAACTTGGATTAATTCTGTCTTCGCTAACACCAGCTTTTACAAGTTCAGCTTTTACTGCTTTAGCTCTTTTTTCTGATAATTTTTTGTTATAAGCAGATGTACCGATTGAATCTGTATATCCTGTGATATTTGCAAAATATGCAGGCTCTTCTTTAATTAATTTAGCTAAACGCTCAATTTCAGGAATATAGTTAGCAGTTACATTGCTCTTATCAAATCCAAAATTAACTTTAACTAATTCTAAATCATAACATGCTTTTGGTTTTGGTTGTGGTTTTGGCTCAGGTTTAACAACTACTGGCTCTGGTTTAACTTCTACAACTGGTTGTGGAGCTGGAACAACTTCTTCTTTTTTACCATCAAAGTTAAAAATTACACCTAAAGTGCTAATTACATGGTGATCAGCGTGGCGGAATTTAATTTGGTCACGAACTTCTGCTCTTAAACCAAAGCTTTTGTAAATTTTGTATTTTAAACCAATACCATAATGACCAAACATTCCGTTTTTATTGTCATATAGATTTTCGCTGAAGTTTTCATAACCAACACCTAATAATCCATAGAAATCAAAGTTAGTATCACCAACTTTAACTGGGAATACTAAGTTTAAATAACCTCTATCAATACCCACTGGAGTATGACCTGCATTATCTATACTTTTATATTCACCTTTTTGGTGCTCATAACCAATTTCTGTTCCTACTGCACCATACATATAACCAATTCTTAATCCATAACCAAATTTATTCATAAGGTCAAGATTTCCTTCTGGAACATTGTATGTAGCGATTGGGCTTATTTCTAAGCCTTCAAAATTAATATCACTTGCATTTGCACTAACAGCTATCATTGCAGCTGCACTTAAAACTAAACTCATCTTTTTCATGAATACTCCTAATTTCAAAATCGAATTAACGTTTACTAAATTGTGGTTTTCTTCTTGCTTTTCTGCGGCCGTATTTTTTACGCTCAACCACACGACTATCACGAGTTAATAAACCTTGTGGTTTAAGTAGCGCTCTAAAATCAGCACTCATAGCAGCTAAAGCACGAGAAATTCCGTGTCTTAAAGCTTCAGCTTGAGCATTATAACCACCACCTAATGTGCTAGCTGTAATGTCCATTAAACCTTCTTGCTTAGTTACTAATAAAGGTTGAACTACCTTTAATTTAATAGCTTCGTGTCCGCCTAACCAAGTATTTAAATCAACGCCATTCACTATAATTTTACCACTTCCAGCCTTAGCCCAAACTTTAGCTATTGCAGTTTTTCTTTTACCTGTTGCATAAACTTTTGCCATTTTACTTTCCTTTTACCTGAGCTGTATGTGGGTGTTCGCTACCTGCATAAACTTTTAATTTCTTAAGCATTGCACGACCTAAAGTAGTTTTAGGCAACATTCCACGAACTGCTAATTTATATAATTTTGCTGGATTATTTGCTAATAAATCACCGAATTTTTCACTCTTAGTGCTTCCAAAATAGCCTGAATGTCTGTGATATAATTTATCATCAGCTTTGTTTGTTCCAGTAAATTCTGCTTTAGATGCGTTGATAATTACAACATAATCTCCGCAATCAACATTTGGTGTATAACAAGGCTTATGTTTGCCTTTTAATATTGTCGCAACTTCTGTTAAAAGACGACCGAAACGCTTACCTTCAGCATCTACAATTATCCAATCTCTTTTAACTTCGTTTGGCTTTGTTATTTTTGTCATGATTTTACCTTTGCCAAAATTTTTTAAAAAGCTGATTATATGTTTTTAATCTTAATAATATCTTAAATTAAGATAATTTTAAGATAAATTAAAAATAAAATTTGACTTTTTAAATTCTAAAAAAATTATTCAATTTAAGTTTATTTTAAAGATGGGGGGGGGTAGAATAGCATTGCAATTTTAAAAAAAAGGATGTAAAAATGAAACTAGTAAAACTTAGTTTAATTGCAGTAATTACTGCAGGTTCAATGTCAGTTGCAAATGCTGTTGCTTTAGATGAAGCTATTCAAAATGTAGATTTATTAGGTATGTTAAGATATAGATATGAAGGAATTAGCGAAAAAAATTCATTAAAAGACAAATCTACAAAAGATACAATCCAATTGCACGGATATAAAGCTCAATTAAAATTCACTTCAGATATAGCTGATAATTTTAAAGCTACTGCATTATTTCAGTATTCAAACCAAGATGCTTCATTTGCTTTAAACAAACCAGGTTTAACACCATCTAATGAAGCTTTAAGAGATAAAGTTGAAAATAATATAAATACAAGTAAAACTTTTAATATAAGAGATGCTTATTTAACTTACACGAATTACGATACCTCATTTATGTTCGGTAGAATGGAAATTGGCTCAATTTGGACTGATGATTTATTAGGAACAGGATTAAAAATCGTAAATAATAGCATTGAGAATGTAACTTTAGCAGCTTATGCTTTTGATAATTACAATAAAGATAGTGATTTAGGCGTTATTGCTACAAAAAATGATGATGATAGTATAAAAAGTGTAAGTGGTAAAAATATATATGGTATAGCAGCAATTGCTAATTTTGACCCAGTAGCAGCAGAGTTATGGGTAGCAAATATGGCTAGTTGGGGCACATTATATGCGGTAGATTTCAATGTTAATTTAGGTGATAAAGATGATTTCGCATACAATATTCACGCTCAATACGCAGGTAATAATCTTAAAAAAGATAGAAAAGATTTATTAAAAAAAGCTACAGGCGACGAAGTAGCTAATGGTAATTTTTATGCTATTGAAGCTGGTTTTGAAGCATTCGGCTTAGATTTTAATATAGGTTATGCTGGTTATGGGAAAAAGGATAAAGCTACAATTAATACTATAGAAGATAGTGGCAAATTGATTAATTATGGCGAATACGCTATGAAAGATTACCAAACAGGAGCAGTAGGTAAAAAAGATTTCGTATTCGGAACAATTGGCTATACATTTGAAGATGTAAGATTTGGTGTTGATATTATTAACGGAACAAATAAAATCAAAAATGGCGATAAAACTGATAAAGAAAAATTATTTGAAGTTAAGCCACAACTATCTTATAAATATAGCGACAAATTAAACTTCTCAGCATTCTATGCTTATGGTAAAACAAAAAATTATGAAGGTATAGAAGATTGTAAAAAAGATGAAAAACTAATCAGATTTGAAGCAAAATATACATTCTAAAAATAGCTAGGCATTAAGCCTAGCACTAGATTAATTTGGCCTAACACTTATAAAAACTTAATTTAACTAATTTCAAACTCTTGGTGTTAGGCTTACTTAGTCTAGCTTTTACAACTTGCACCTTCTTTAAATACTGCTCCATAATCGTTTTTTGAATCAGATTTAACTAAATCTAAATTCTTTTGCACTTCTAAGCTCTAATCAATCTAAACAAACAAGTTTTTTAAAACTAATAGCAATACGATTAAGTAATTTAAGGTATTACGAAAGGCTGAAAATATTTACAATGCGTTGTTTTTTTTTTTTATTATTTAACAAATAAATCAAAATAGGAGACAATTATGTCAAAAGATACAAAAACGATGATATGTCCTTTTTGTGATGAAGAATTAAGATTTGGTGTAAAAGTATGTAGGGGCTGTCAAGCTGAAATTACTTACGAGCACGAGAGAACATTTTCGCTTGGCTGGTTTATTGCTTTTTGCGTATTAACTTATATATTATATACATTTTATGATTCAATAAATGGTTGGATTTTTGGGATACTTGTTTTTGTTGATATTGGATGCTTTGCTAATATTTTACCTATAGATACAAAAGCAGAACCTAAAGCAAAATTTGAAAGAAGGCAATTTAGATAATTAAAAAACTATAAAAATTTTAAAAGCTCATCGCTTAATCAAAAAATACAAATTAATTTAAGCGAGAGCTTTTTTGAGCCTACACTTAGCAAAACTCTCATTTTAACAATTACAATAATTTTATTTAGTGTTGCATATACTCTTTATAATCATTTTATGATGATTAAAGCTATTCTTTAAGAATAGCTTTTGATTAGCTTTTACAACTAGCACCTTCTTTAAACACTGCTCCATAATCGTTTTTTGAATCAGGTTTAACTAAATCTAAATTCTTTTGCACTTCTAAGCTCTCATCCATTTGCCAAGCATTCCAGCCACCATCATATACATAAATATTTTCCCAACCATCAAGTAAGGCAATAAACCAAGCAACACTAGCTCTCCAGCCTGTGCCACAATAAAAAGCTAAATTATCATTTTTATTAATGCCTTGACTTTGCCACAATTCATATATTTCATAAGGATTTCTAAGCGTTCCATCAGGGTCATAATAATCAGCCACATTAGATGAATTTGTCCCTGCAAATCCCCAAATAGCTCCTTTTGGCTCACCACTTTTTGGTATATAATCATAACCACTAATTTTGCCTATAAACTCATCCCAAGCCCTAATACTTACTAGCTTTAAATCCCCTTTATAATTTTTAATATCATCTGGCATTGATATATTTATATTAGTATTTGCAGGAATTATCGCTTTAAAATCACTTTCTTTATTAGGTATATTTGAAGTTTTTTCTATGCTAAATCCTGCTTCTTGCCAAGAATATAGCCCACCATTTAAAAATCTAACATCTTTAACCCCAGCGTATTTTAGTGCAAAAAATACTCTTAAAGCTGCCATTTGATTTTTAGAATATAAAATTATAGTTTTTTCGCTTGTTATTCCTAAGCTTAAAAGATTATTTTCTAAAGTTTTTGCATCACTTAAATTCCAAACAGGAGCATTCTCTATTAAATCAGTATTAAAATGATAAGCACCTTTTATATGCTCGCTGTATTCATCACTATTTTCTCCCCAACTAACCTCAAAAACCATAAAGTCTTTACCATCAAAACTCTCAACTTTTTTGCCTTGCATTAAGTCATTTAGCCATTTAGGATAGACTGCTAGTTGATAGTTTTTAAGTTTTACTAAATCATTATTATTTGCATAATCTATAAAATCAGCATAAATCTCGCCTTTATAACCACGAGCTAAAAACTCCGAGCTAACTTTTTTTATCTCATCTAAATTAGAGCCATAAAATACGAGCTTTTTATCCTTTGTAATGCCTTTGCCTTTGAAATATTCTTCAAATTTTTTATTTTCAACAAAATCCATTGATAAAGCACTAATATTTAAAGCCCCTTTAATATGACCGCCGTTTTTTGCCCCATCTTCGCTAAAACCATTATAATAACTATCAATTCTTGTATCAATTATCAAATAATCACTATTTAATCTAGCTTTAAACTCATAAGTATTTAATAATTTAACATTATCAGCATTAAAACAAGCACTAAAAATAAGTGCAAACAATAAAATTAATTTTTTCACGATACTCTCCTTAAAATAATCAAAAATCCAAAAAGCATAAAAGGTAAAAATATAAAAGCTTGAAAGCTAAAATAAGCACTAGCTATTAAAATATTTGCCACATTGCAACCACTTGCAAGAGAAGCTCCAAAAGCCATCAAAAAGCCTCCAATTACACTAAAATATCCTTGTTTTAGCGATACACCTTGAAGCGAAAATGATTTTAAATTAGCAACAATCCCACCTAAAATACAACCAAATAAAAAATAAACTCCAGAATCTAAATACCTATATTGATTGGTTACTAGATATAAAATCATATTTTTACTAGGCACTGATAAAGTAAAACTAAAACCAATCATTTTCCACATTAAAAGACTTAAAATTGCTAAAACTATTGCTAGAATGCTGATTTTTTTGGCTTTATAGATTAAATATATACTTAAAATTCCAAGTAAAATCACTAAGATAAAAGGCGAAATATTTAAAAAAGTATGAATATTAGTAAGCTCATTTTTTGTAAAAATATCTATATATTTTTTAAATATTCCATTAAATAAAGCCATACTAAAAGCAAAAGAAAAAGCCGTTATTAAATAAGAACTATTATTAATAACCCTAGTAAAACTACCGCTAACACAAGCTTTGCTAAACGCCATTCCAACGCCAAATGCAAAGCTACCTATAATAGTAGCAAGTATTGAGAATTTAAACTCGGGTATGATAATTAGTTTAAAATGTTCTAATGTGAATAAGCCAAGAGATTGTAAAAATATACAAAAACTTAAAGCACTAACAAATGAAAAATCTTTAAAATAAAAAAGATTTCTAAAACCAGAAAAAAAGCAAAATCTATATCTTGCTAATAAAAATCCAAAAACAATTCCAAATATAAGCGTATTCATTACCTAATGACTTTCTAAAATATTTTAGAAATTATATGTTTTGAAAAATAATAAATCTTAATTCATATTTAGATTATGAATTAAGATTTTCACCACAAAATCAATTTAGTTTTAAAGAATTTAAATTCTTTTTAATTTAAATTCTTCGTTTTCGTAAAATACTACATAAGAGCTAATTTTGTGATTAGAAAATCTAGTTTTTATAAAGTTTTCATAGGTTTTTAGCTGTTTTTCATAAGATTTATTAAAAAACGAGCTTTTATAATCAATTATCTTAACGCAATCATCGCTAATAGCTAATAAATCTATTCTATTTACTTTATTTTCATATAAAAAGTTATATTCTTTAATCAAATTATGATTTTTGATTAATTCTTTAAACTCCACGCATTTCAGCAAATCTTCGCAAAGTTTTTTTAATTTAAGTAAATCTACCTGATTAAACTTATTATATGCAAGTCTTAAACATTCATTCAAGCTTTCATCATTAAAATCACTCAATTCACAAAAATAGTGAAATGCGTTTCCAAGCATAATCGAATCAGTGCTAAACTCTTTAGCCTTTACATTTTGAAGTGGCACGCAAGGATTAAACTCATAGCTAATATTTATAGCACTTGCTTCATTTTCTTTATATCTAAAATTAAGCAAATCATCATCTAAACTTTCATTAGCAATTTCATTATAATTAATCCCGCTAAGCCCAGCTCCATCATTCATAATAATACAAAGAGAGCTAATCGCTCTTGTATAAGCTACATAATAAGTATTTATCTCATCAGTTTTTTTCGTATTCTCATAAATTTCAAGCTTTTTTGCATAATCTTTATCATAAAAACATCTAAGATTTCTAATAGCACTAGCGTCCTTTTTAAAGCCATACCATTTGTGGCTAGAAAAATCATATTCAATTTTAAGCCCTGTATCGTGTGGGGCATTTTTACTTAAATGAACGCAGATTAAATGCTCAAATTGTAAGCCCTTGCTCTTATGAATTGTCATAATATTTATGCCTTTTGCTTCATTGTTTGATGCAAGTTTATTACTAAGATTAAAGATAGTATCTAAAAAATCTTTAGAACTAATTTCATCTAAAAACTCTAAAACATACTCATCTTTACATAAATCAAGATGAGTTATGATTTCATTATAAATCTCATAAGCACTTTTTGTAATATCAATTTTAAGCCTTGAATAATCCTTGCCTAGCACAGACTTTACAAAAAAGCCATAAATCTCATCTCCTAAAATAGAGTATTTTGCAAATTCTATTAAAACCCTAACGCTCATTTTTGAAACTAATAAAGAGTTATTATTTACATTAGTTTTCAAACCAAATTCATTTAAATAATTAGCTATTTCATTTGCATTTGCATTATCTCTTGTAAGTATGCAAATATCATCTAATTTTGCTCCGTTTTGTAGCAAACTTGCAATCTTTTTATAAACATCGTTTAAGTAATTTTCGGTAATTATTTTGCTTACAACTCCGTTTTCTTTACTTGCAACTAATTGCTCGTAATAATCATCATAAAGATTTTTAAAATTATTATTTACAAACTCTACTATGGCTTTTTTACTACGATAATTAGTATCAAGATTTTGCAAGCTTATATTATAGGTTTTGTTTTTGTGAAATAAATCAAATACTTCTTGTTTAGCACCCCTAAATGAATAAATTGATTGCTTTTTATCTCCTACATAAAAAAAGCTTTTTTGCTTATCATCTATGCCAATTCCAGCCACTATTTCTTCAACTATTGGCTTAATGATTTCGTATTGAATAACTGAAGTGTCTTGAAACTCATCTATTAAAAGATGGCTTAGATTTGAATTAAGTCTAAAATAAAAAAGGTCTTTTAAATCCTTATTTTGCAATATTTTATGAACATAAATCGCCACATCACTAAAGCTTAAAATGTTTTGCTCTTTATGATAATTTTTCGCAACTTCGCTAAATTTATCTAAATAGTTAAAGCATAATTTTAATTGATTGCTCTCTAAAAAACCATAATATTTAGCAACGATTGAGAGTAATTCTTCATAAGCTGCTGCAAAAGTTGGCAAATCTAGGGCTTTTTGTATATTTGATTTGCTAGCGTCTAAAAATGAGCTAGAAAGTAAAGAATTTAAATCCGTAATTTTGCCAAGCCATTCATCAACTTTTTTATTTGCTCCAGTAAAATTATCTTTAAGCCTTAAAAACTCATCAAAAGGATTTATAAAAGTCGTATCATTTATGATTTTTTCGCCTGTATAATTTAAATACAAACTCTCAAGCCAGTTTAAAAAATCTCCTAAACTCATATTAAAATCTTTTAAATCTCTTACTAATTTTATGGCTTCATTTGTATCTAAAGACTTTAAAAACTCTTCTTTAATATCTAAATAATCAATGAGTTCCGCATCAACGCTTAAACCTTCATGCGTTGCAAAAAGCCTTAAAATCTTAGAAAAAAAGCTATCAAAAGTATAAATCCTAAGCTCATCTTCTTTAAAGTTTTTTAAGAATTTATTTCTTGTATTTATGATTTGCTCGGCACTTAAACCCAATAAATCTTGCAAAAATTGAAGCTCGGCAGCTCTATTTTCAAGCTCTAAAAATACCTTTGTAATTCGCTCTTTCATCTCATTTACGGCTTTTTTTGTAAATGTAAGAGCTACTATATCATTAATACTCGCCCCACTTAAAACTAAAGCAATATATCTAACACTTAGAGTAAAAGTCTTGCCACTTCCAGCACTTGCTGCTAATGCGATATGTTTCATACTCTATCCTTTTTATTGATTATTAAATGATAATAGCCATAAGCATTTTCACTTTTTTCTAAGACAAAGCCATCTTTAAGAGTTGCAATGTCGCTTTCAATCTCTTGAGATAATTTATTAAAATTTTTACATTCAAACACCGCCCCACGAGTGCTTTTTAAATAAATTAAAGCTGTTTGTATCGTAGGCTTATCTAAAAGCATTGCGTAAAAGGCTAATTGTTTTTCGTGATTTTTAGTAGAATTTGGCTTGTTTGTAGTCTTATAATCAATTATTAGCTCATCACTTATCCTATCAGCTATCCCGTAAGCATCAATATTTGCAATTTTACCCGAAAGCTTTTCTTCGCAATTTGCACTTGGCTGATTGTTGTTAATATAATATGCGATTTCATCTAAATTATCGTATATTAAAGCATAATCAATTGGGCTTAATTTATCTTTTAGCTCTTTTTCAAATTCTTGTTTTAAATTCTTAAAATCAGCGTTTTGTAAAAACTCATGAACCATAGTCCCAACTGCTGCTTTTTCGTTTGAATTGCTAGGCTCACTTAATTCTAAAATATATTTTAAATAATACTCATAAGGTGAGTTTAAATAGCACGATAATCTTGAAAAACTAAGCGGTTTTGCAAAAAAATTATGATTTTTTATAAGTTCTAAATCAGGCTCAAATATATTTTCATTTGCTTTTATTTTGCCATTGAGTGCCTTTAAAAACGACTCCATAAGCCCTTTTTCATCTACGATTTGTCTTTCGCAACTAAAATCTTTTAGCATTCTAGCGGGTGATTTTTCTTCGTTTTCAAGGTATAAAACAAAAACTTCTTTGGCATTAAAAAGCTCTTTATAATAATGCCTTTGTAAATTTTCTCTATCAGCATAGCTAATTAGCCCAGCCTTTGTGCGAACAGCATTGTTTAAAAACATTTCACTAACACTTCGCTTTGGCACTAAATCATCATTAAAATCAAGAACAATTACTAAATCATATTTCATTCCACGACTTTCAAGCATACCTAAAGCATCAACATTTCCGCCGTTTGTGTGAGAAATTTTAATATTATTAGCGTCAAGTAATTTTATGATTTGCTCGTTTGTTAGCTTAAACTCATTATTTAAAATCTTTATATCATTTAGGCGGTTTTTTAGGATTTCTTTAACTTCAGCGTTTTTGCTAAGGCTTAATAGTTGCTCTTTTAATTTATCAAAATTACTAAAATCAAGTTCGCTTGTATTTAATAATCTTTTTTGCACTAAAGCCAACTCATCATCACCTAAAATCGCATTTAGTTTTTGTGCTATTTCGTTTGAGTTTAGCCCACTTGCAATATTTAAATAATTATGAATATCAAGGGCTTTTAAGCTAGTTGCAATGCTTTCATCAGGCATAATAAGAGCTATTTGTTTATCATTTTCGTAATATTTTGATATTAGACTAAGTGCGTAAATGTATTGATAAATTGAGCTTTTAAACGAAGCAATTTTTAAGGTATTGTTATAATTTAGTTTAGTTTGCTCTAGGATTTGCCAAGAATTATTAAAACTTAGAGTATAAGTATGATTTGGCTCAAAATCTATTTTAAATGATTTTTTTAAAAGATTTATATTGTAATCGCTTACATTTGTGATGATTTTTACATCTATTTTGTCTGAAATACTCTCAAAGAATTCTAATTCGTATTGCTTTAAAAAGCCGTTTAGATAAAAGCTAATTGATTTATATTGACTAAGCAAAAACCAATTAGCTTTTAAATCTTTAATAGTTATATCATCATATAAATTTTGATTATCTAATTCGTTTTTATAATGCTTTAAACACTCTTCTAAAATATCTAAATACTCATCAAAAAAACTATATAAATCATTATTTCTTAAATCATCTATACTTACTTTTTGACTATTTAATTCGCTAAAAAATGAGAATAAATATTCTTTATTTTTTAAAAAACTTAAAAAATCATTTGAAAAATTAAGCTTTTTATAATCTTTAGTTTTATTACAAGCCCTACTCATAGCAATGATTTGCTCTACTTCAGTCGCTCTTCTTTTATCATTTATTGCGAAATCTTGCAAAAACTCATTAATACTAATTGTAGTTGGAAAAAATCCTTCATTTTTAATACTTGCTAAGTAGTTTTTAATTTGCCTTAAATTAGAAAATACAATCAAATCCTTTTTATACATTTATTTTCCTTTTAAAAGATTATTATGAGTAGTTATAGCGTAAAAAAGCTTTAATATTAAGCTTTTTTACATTGATTTTTGCAAAGTTCAAGTTTATAAAATTTTGAAAGTTCGTTGATTTTAAAATCAATCAATAAAGTCCAGCGTCCATTAGAAATATCTCCTAAATCAGCTTTAAATTCTTTTAAATTATCATCATAATTTACGATGATTTCTTTATCTTCATATTTTGTGTGTGGTCTTGTTAATTTTGCCTTTACGCTTATATTGCTTGCTTTTAAATTAGACTTTTCTTTAACTTGTAATATCACTTCATTATCTACAAATACCGCTGGGCGTTTAGTAACATCTAATCTTGTTTTATCACCTAAAACCCTAAAAGCAAAATTATCTAAAAATAATTTTTCGTTTTCTTTGATTTTTGCGTAATTATTCTCAACATCTTGATATTTTAAAAAATAACTTTCATCTTCATCTACTGGATAATCAAAAGATAAATAAACGGTGTAAATACAAGCAATCATCATAAAAATAATTGAACCAACAATCAAATAAGGCCAATGTCTTCCTTCTTTTATCATTTTTTCTTTACCTTTCTTCTAATTAAAACTACTATAAAAACAATAGTAAAAATATAAAAAATAGTTCTAATTGTATTTATAATATTATCATTTAAATCCCCGTAAGAATACTCAAGTTCTACACCTTTACTACTTGCAATTACATCACACAATTCAGCAAATCCATTTAAAATCGCTGCATTTACTAAATCTTTTCCTTTAGGTTGAGTAAGTATTGGCAATATTGCACCTTGTTTTGGGAAAAATCCATATTTTAAATAATAATATTCGGTAACACTTCTAAAATCTAATCCTAAATCACTTATAACATCTAACTTTTTATCTTTAAGGCTAATTACTATAATTGCATAATTTTTATCAGTTTTAATACTTTGTTTTAAATCTTTAAAAGGAATTTCATTTGATATCAAAACACTTGTTTTAATACCTGTTTTTTGCTCTAAATCATTACTTAAAATATTTATTTCATTTAATACTTCATTACTTAAAGGCTCTTGTGAAAATAAATTCACAAGAGCTAAAAGCATTATAATTATTAGCTTTTTCATCCTATACCTAAATGATTAGGAGTTAAAACTGACCAAGCTGTAACTATTGCTAACACAACCATTCCTAAAACTATAATTGTTTCTAATAACTTGCTCATTTTGCGTCCTTTCTAAAATCTTCTAAACTTCTATTTTCGTGCATTTTAGCATCTTCAATTTTTTCTAGTTTATAAGGATTTCTGATTTCTTTTTGTTGAACATTTATTCCCCAAATAGTAAGCCCAACTAGGATTGATAATAATAAAACGGTAGCTATTAACATACCTGTAATTCCGTGTAATCCAAACACATTTCTATTATGATTATCCATTTTTTACTCCTTTGATAATGTGCTTACATAACGAGCAACTGCATCTACTTGCTCATCGCTTAGCATTGATTTAAAGCTTGGCATTGCTCCTATTACTTTTACGCTTGCATCAGCACTTGCTATCTTACCGCTAGCTAAAACCATTTTAATAAAATCAGGTTTAGTATAAATATTTAATGCAGGTGCTACACCTTCAGTGCCTTCTCCATTTTCTCCGTGACAAGCTGCACAAGTTGTTTCAAACACATCTTTACCAACTTCGCCTTGCATTCCATTTGCTACATAAGTTGCAACTGCTTTTGCGTCATCTCCTTCAACTAAACCAGCTGGCATTTCTCCGTATCCTAAACCTGTTGAGCCGTTTTCTAAAATATCTAAAATTCCAGCAACGCTACTCCATTTAGTTAAGTCTTGAGCCTTACCATTAATTCCAGTTGCTTCAGCACCATGACAAGGAGCACAATGTAATAAAAATACATTTCTACCCATATTTAATTTAGATTCATCATCAAATGCTACATATTTTTCTTTATATTTTGCATTATGACTTGCTACTTCTTCATTATATTCACCTATTGATGAATATTTGTTTAGTGGAAAACCTATTAAAAAATACCATAAAGCAAACACTATTAAAACGATAAACATAACAGCCCAACCTACTGGTAATGGGTTTTTATATTCGCTTATTCCATCCCATTCGTGCTCGCTTGTTTCAGCATCTTTTCTTTTAATTCTCATCTGTTTAAATACATTTAAACTTACTATCAACACGGTAGCAACAATAACAACTGCACCAATTATAGAAAGTAAATTTACATTATCAGAAAGATTTAACCATTTCATCACTTTCTCCTATTTTCTAATAAAGATGAATTAATATCATCATCTAATGCAAGATTTGCATATTTTTCATAATCTTTTTTACCTTCTCTTTGTGCTTTATATAAATGAATAATATAAGCATAAAGCACAAAGGTCAAAAACGCCACAAGGAAAAAATAAGCATGTCCTTGATATTGCACAAGTTCAACCAAACTCATAATTCTTCCTTACTTTAAGCTATTTAAATACGCAATCAATGCAACTATTTCTTTAATTTCGCATTTACTATCAAGTGCATTTGCACGGCAAGGTTCAAACGCTTGTTTTACTTCTTCATCGCTCATTGCATCAACAATAGGTGTAGCTTGTTCTACCATCATTTTACGAGCGTCTTCGTAAGTTCCTAATTTTGGATAACCTTCTTCATCATAAGGAACATTGAAAACTTTTTTAACAGTTAAAGCTTCAGCATAAGCTGTATCTAAATCTGAATTCTTTTTAAATAAATGTGGATATTCAGGCATAATTGAACTAGGCACTACAGAAACAGGTTTTTTCATATGATTTTCGTGCCAATCAGTAGTTCTATAATTACCAACTCTCATTAAATCAGGACCTGTTCTTTTTGAACCCCATAAAAATGGTCTATCATAAGCATATTCACCTGCTTTTGAATAAGCACCATATCTATCTGTTTCTGCTTTAAATGGACGAATTAATTGCGAATGGCAAGCATTACAACTTTCTTTAATATAAACATGACGACCTGCAAGTTCTAAAGCTGTATAAGGCTTTTTGCTCTCAATTGGTCTAGCGTTAGGACTAAATGCAGGTAGAATTTCTACAACACCAGCATAAGCAATAACAACAAATACAAATACCGCAAAAAAGAAAGGATTTTTTTCTAACCAACTAAACATTTTTTACCTCCTTACGCTTGCATTGGACTTGCTGATTTTGGTTCAACTTCAACGCTTCTGCTTGAAGTAACTGACTTATAAATATTATAAGCAAACATAAAAAATCCTATTAAATATAATAAACCACCAATAGCTCTTATTATAAAATAAGGATGTAGTGCTATAACAGTATCAATAAATGAATAAGTTAGAGTTCCATAATCATCATAAGCTCTCCACATCATACCTTGAGTAATTCCAGCAATCCACATTGAGCTAAAGAATAATACAATTCCTAAAGTTTGGATAGTAAATTGGTATTCCATAATTTTTTTACTATAAATCTCTTTTTTAAATACCCTTGGAGTCATATGATAAATTGCAGCCATAGTCATAAATCCTACCCAACCAAGTGTTCCATCATGCACGTGTCCTGGAATCCAGTCTGTAAAGTGTGCTAGAGCATTGATTGATTTAACTGATTGAATTGAACCCTCAAGTGTGCTGAACATATAAAATGTTGAAGCAAAAATCATAAACTTAATTAATGGGCTTTCTTTTACTTGGTGCCATTCACCTTTCATTGTAAGTAAGATATTGATTGCACTACCCCAACTTGGTAATATTAATACAACAGAGAAAATTGAACCCATTGTTTGCATCCAATCAGGAACGGTTGAATAAATCAAATGGTGTCCGCCTGCCCATAAATATATAAACATTAAAGACCAGAATGAAAATAGTGATAATTTATAAGAAAATACTGGCTGACCACTTTCTTTTGGTAAGAAATAATATATTTCAGCAATAATTGCAACCGTGAAAACAAAAGCAACCGCATTATGTCCCCACCACCATTGAATTAAAGCATCATTACTTCCTGCATACATAGATACTGAATGAAGCCAAGAACCCATTCCTGTAACTAATTTTGTAGGAACTTCCATATTATTAAATAAATAAAGCATTGCTACACCTAAAAATGTCGCAATGTAATACCAAATAGAAATATAAAGACTTTTTTCACGGCGAATTCCAATAAGTCCAAAAATTCCCATACCCCATAAAACCCAAATAACAACAACTGCTATATCAAAAGGCCATTCAAGTTCTGCGTATTCTTTTGAAGTTGTAACACCGGCAAAAAGACTTACAACAGCTAATAATATAGTAATCATAAAGATTATAAAATGAGCTTTACCTATGAACATTAAGAATTTTGATTCTTTCATAGAAACTTTTAAAACTCTTTGACCTACATAATACCAAGTAGCCCAAATACCTGAAAGCATAAAGCCATAAACAACTCCGTTTGTATGAAGTGGTCTTAGGCGGCCAAATGTAGAATATTCACCTGCAATATTATTTAGCTCAGGAAATGCTAATTGAAACGCGATTAAAGTTCCAATTCCCATACCGATTATGCCAAACAAAATACATGCGAACATAAACCACTTAGCTACGGTATAATCATAGCCAAGATTTTGCGATGGATTTGCCATAACTGCTCCTTAAATAGAAATTAAAATAATCTGCTAATTATAATCTTAAAAAAAATAAACTAAGCTTAATTTGTAATAATTTTGAAATCTTTTTTATAAAATTCTAAAAAAATTCTATTATTTCTCTCGTGTAATTTATATTCATTTAAGCAATCTAGCTCATCTTTTACGAATGAGCCTTTGTATAAAATAAATTTCGTATTATCATTGGTTATATCATTACATAAAGTAACAATTAGTTCTGTTTTTGCAAAAGCTCTTGAAGTTATCAAATCACATTTTAAGTCTTTTTCACATTCAACTTTTATAGGTTTAATAAACACATTATCTAAATTAAACTTAGCTTTAATTAGCGATAAAAATGCTGATTTTTTATAACTTGGCTCATACAAATAAAAATTACAATCTCTTTTTAAAAAAGCTAAAAATATAGCAGGAAAACCAGCACCTGAGCCAATATCTGCTATATTAATTCCTGATTTAAATTCTACGAAATTAAGTATTTCAATACTATCAAGCGCTGCTGCTTTTATATCTTTTAATCTTGTAATATTATGAACTTTATTGTATTTTTTTAATTCATCTTCATATGAATTTATAAAAGCTAAAAATTCATTATTCATTTAGCATATGCCCCATTTTGCAAGATTTAACTTTTAAATATTGTTTATTGTATTCATTGCTTTGCATTATTAATGGTATGCGTTTTACATCTTTACTAATAGCTTTTAATTTTAAAGGATTATTTGTAAGCAATCTTACGCTTTTAATTTTGTAATATTCAAGTATAAAATCAACTATTTTATAATCTCTTTCATCATCTTTAAAGCCTAGTTTTAAATTCGCTTCAAGTGTATCAAATCCATTATCTTGTAAATTATAAGCATTTACTTTATTAAATAGACCTATTCCACGACCTTC
Organism: Campylobacter sp. RM12647; assembly: GCF_020138135.1. NCBI lineage: Bacteria > Pseudomonadati > Campylobacterota > Epsilonproteobacteria > Campylobacterales > Campylobacteraceae > Campylobacter > Campylobacter sp. RM12647. The sequence goes on from NZ_JACGAS010000023.1 coordinate 22,226, forward strand.
TTGACGAAGATAAATAACCATTCCGCCATTTGCTTCAATATATCTTAAAGATGCTTTTAATTGGTCTCTACAATCGCATTTAAGCGAACCTAAAGCATCACCTGTAAGGCATTCAGAATGTATGCGAACATTAATCTCATCACTAATTTCGCCTTTCATAATTACTAAATGCTCTTTTTCGTTTTCTTTAAAAGATTGGATAATAAAATTTCCAAATCTTGTAGGTAAATTTGCTTGTTTTGAAATTTCAACTAACATTGTTTAACTCTTTTTTGATTTAATTAGCCTTAATTATACAAAAAAAGGAGTTTAGTGTGCGTAAATTTAGACGACTTAGAAAAAGCCCTATAATTAGGGATTTAGTAAAGGAAAACCAACTTAGCTTAAACGATTTGATTTACCCTTTATTTGTAGTAGATAAAAAAAGTGCAAAAATTGAGATTAAATCAATGCCAGGAGTTTATCAATTAGGATTTGATGAATTACTAGCAGAATGTGAAAATTGTTTAAAGCTTGGAATTAAGAGTATTTTATTATTTGGCGTATTATATGAAAGTGCAAAAGATAGCTGCGGAAGTGATGCAATGAGCGATAATGGGCTTATAGCTCGTGCTATTAGAGCTATTAAAGAGCGTTTTGGCGATAGCTTATATTTAATTGCTGATTTATGCTTTTGTGAATACACAGACCACGGACATTGCGGAGTATTAGATGAAGATGGGTATTTAAATAATGAAATTACGCTTTTAAATTCTAGCAAACAAGCTTTAGTAATGGCTAGAGCTGGTGTGGATATGATTGCACCTAGTGGAATGATGGATGGAATAATAAAAACTTTAAGAACTACTTTAGATGAAAATGGCTTTGATACTTTACCTATTATGGCTTATTCAACCAAATTCGCAAGTGCATATTATGGACCTTTCCGTGATGTGGCTAATTCAGCTCCTAAAAAAGGCGATAGAAAAGCTTATCAAATGGATTATGCAAACGGAAAAGAAGCTTTAAATGAAAGCTTAGAAGATGAAAAACAAGGTGCTGATATATTGATGGTAAAACCTGCTTTAGCATATTTAGATGTAGTTAAAGAAATTAGCCAAAACTCACTACTTCCACTATGTGTTTATAATGTAAGCGGAGAGTATTCAATGCTTAAAAACGCTGGAATAGCTGGGCTTGTAGATTATCCAAAAATCTTAATGGAAACTATGATTAGTTTTAAAAGAGCGGGTGCAAAACTAATAATCACTTATCACGCTAAAGAATTAGCCGAAATGTTAAGGGGATGAAAATGGATTTTAGTGTATTAGCAAAATATCAAACAAGTGGCCCAAGATATACTTCATATCCAACAGCTATTGAGTTTGGCGAAGATTATAAATATAATGATTTTATAAAAGATTTAGAAAGTAACGAAAATAAGCCTTTATCGCTTTACTTTCACTTGCCGTTTTGTCGTTCGGCTTGTTATTTTTGTGGCTGTAATGTAATTTATACAGCTAATGAAGATAAAAAAGAAAGGTATTTAGATTATATTTTAAGAGAGCTTGATATTTTAAAAACTCATCTTAAGACAAAAAAAGCTATTCAAATGCACTTTGGCGGTGGAACACCTACATTTTTTAGTGCAGCTCAACTTGAAATCTTGCTTAAAAAAATTAATGAAATATTTGAGTTTTTACCTGATAGTGAGCTTTCTTGTGAGATTGACCCTAGATTTTTAAATGTTGAACAAATGAGCGTATTTGCAAAATACGGCATAAATAGAATTAGCTTTGGTGTGCAAGATTTTGACCCTAAAGTGCAAAAAGAAATTCATAGAATTCAACCTTACGAAATTACAGAAAATGCAGTAAAACTAGCAAGAGCAAATGGGGTAAAAAGTATAAATACTGATTTAATTTACGGACTTCCTTACCAGGATTTAAACTCATTTAGCAAAACGCTTGAGACAATTTTAAAAATAAATCCTGATAGACTTGCTGTGTTTAATTACGCTCATGTGCCTTGGATTAAAAAAAATATGAGAAAATTTGATGAAAGCACTATTCCTGAAGCTAAAACTAAGTTAGAAATTCTAAAACATACTGCGAAATTTTTAGGCGAAAATGGTTATAAAATGATAGGAATGGATCATTTTGCAAAACCTAATGATGAATTATTTAAGGCTTTAGAAAATGGCACACTTCATAGGAATTTTCAAGGATATACTACAAAAGGTGGAGCTATTTTGGTTGGCGTTGGGCTTACTAGTATTGGAGAAGGACTTAATTATTACGCACAAAATTATAAAGATTTAAATCTTTACGAAACAGCTATTGATAATGGCAAATTACCATTTCATAGGGGAATTAAACTTAATAATGATGATTTAATTAGAAAAGCTGTAATAATGAGTTTAATGGCTAATTTTAGTCTTAATATTAAAGAAATTGAAAAAGAATTTAAAATAGTATTTTGGGATTATTTTAACGATGCAAAAGAGTATTTAAAAACTTATGCTGAATTTTTACAAATTAGTGATGATGAAATAAAAGTAAATGAAACAGGCACATTATTAATCCGTAATATTTGTATGGGATTTGATGCTTATATGAAAAATAAAGGTGAAAAGACCTTTTCAAAAACATTATAAAGGTAAGTAAATGTATGAATTAGCAAAAAAAGTTATATTTAAGTTTGACCCTGAAGATATGCACCATTTAGTAATCAAAGCTCTTAAAACTCAAAGATTTTTAAAAGTAGTTGATTATAAAAAAACTTATAAGAATTTAGAAAATGAATTAATCAATATGAAATTTTCTAATCCTATTGGACTTGCAGCAGGATTTGATAAAAATGCTGAAGTAGTAGTTCCTTTAGCAAATCTTGGCTTTGGTTTCATTGAAGTCGGAGCAATCACTCCTAAGGCTCAGCCAGGTAATCCTCGCCCAAGAATTGAAAGATTAGTAGATGAGCTTAGCATTCGCAATGCAATGGGGTTTAATAATGACGGCGTAGAAGTTGCAAAAGCAAATTTAATGCGTGAGAATTTCTCAAAACTACCTCCGATTTTTATAAATATAGGTAAAAATAAAGTTACACCTAATGAAGAAGCGATAAATGATTATGAGATTTTAGTTCGTGAGCTAAAGCCTTATGCAGACGCTTTTGTAATTAATATAAGTTCGCCTAATACTCCAAATCTAAGAGATTTACAAAATGCTAAATTTATTGAAGAAATTTTTACTAGGCTAAATGCTATTAATGATGTACCAAAATTTATAAAATTTGCTCCTGATATGGACTTTGGCTTGGCTACTGAATTAAGTCTAACAGCTTTAAATGCTAATGCTTGCGGAGTGATTTTAAGCAATACTACGCAAGATTATTCGCTTAGCAAAAAGCCTGATTTAACTAAGGTTGGTGGTCTAAGTGGTAAAGTATTAGCCGAAAAGTCTTTAAATATGCTAAAAGCAATCGCACCAAGCGTGCATAAAAAAGGCATAATTATTAGTAGTGGCGGGATATTTGACGCGGCTCAAGCTTATGAGCGTATAAAATGGGGTGCTAGTTTAGTTCAAGTGCTTTCATCTATGATTTTCGTTGGACCTAGAATTGCTAGAAATATAAATGATGAGCTTACAAAATTAATAGAAAACGACGGCTTAAGCTCAATTAATCAAGCCATCGGCGTAGAATTATAAGAATTTGAAATTCCTATTTCAAATTCTTGATTTTTCGCATTGCTAGAATATAGACTAAAATAAATGAAAATAAAAATAATCTATTCATATATTCATAAAAAATACCGCTTCTATCAAAGCAAATAATTTGAATATAAAAAGCTATAAAAGATATTAGAGTGATTATTTTTGTAATTGCTCTAATGTTTGATTTATAGTGATTTAATAAATAAAATATATCAATATAAATAATAGGCATTATTATTATGCTAAGTTCAGTTAATGCCATTATAAACACTATTCCAACGATAAAAATAGTTAAAACAATAGTAATACCAAGATAAAAACTAAAAGGTATTATCAAATTAGTCTTACTAGCAATTGAGCTAAAATCTAAAGTTAAAAAATAAGCTAAAGAGCGTTTTGGAGTAATCTCATTAAAATGCCTTTCTTTTATCATTGATAAAATCAGTGCAAGTATGAAAAAAATAATAAAACCAATGGCTTTATAATTAATTGAAAGCATAAAATTATCTTCTAAATAAACCCTAAGCCAATGAAAGCATACTAAATAATAATCAATAAGATAAAACGCTATTATTACAATGATAGTTTTGATTATTTTATTTTTTGTGATTGAATTAAGCCTTTGTAAAGTGCTAAGAATTAGTATAAAATCAATAACAAGATAAAAATTAGCATATAAACCCTGAAAAACAATTTGAGAATAACTCATAAAATCATTTTTAATAAAAGTAAAATCTACATTATTAGCTAAAACTAAACGCACAAATCTTGAAAACTCTATCAAACAATAAAACAAGCCAAAAGCTAAAATCGGAAAAACAAAAATCATAAAGGCATACGAACGCCTACTCATAGTAGCTCTTAAATCAAAATTAGCTACATTAATCAAAGCTTCTTTTATGCAATTCATTTTGTATACCCCCCCCCATTAACAACTCGCAAATATCAACGCCTAAAACCTTGCTTATATTATACAAATGTTCTAGATTAAAATGTTTGCCGTTTTTGTTGTTTTCGCAATTTGAATAAAAGGCTATTGATTTTATGCCTATACTTAGGGCTAAATCTAGTTGGCTTATGTTTTTTTCGGTTCTAATTTTTTTAACATTACTTGATACTAATTTATAAAATTCTTCTATTTCTTCAGTGTTTTTCATACATTATCCTATAGGTAAAATCTAATAATTTAAACGATATAAAAATTTAAAATCTATATCCTATAGGATAAATTAATTTATTTATGATAAATTTGTTTTTAAATTTATTTAAGGAGAAAAAATGAAAAAATTATTTTTGTTTTCATTAGTTGCATTAGCTTTTAGCTCTTGTGCGGCTATTCAAGACTTTGGAAGTTATACTGAAGGTACTGAGATTACTCAAGCTGAACTTGATAGTATTGTGGTTAATAAATCTAAAAAAAGCGACCTAGAAGAGAAGTTTGGGGCACCTAGCAGAATTAGTTCTTCTAGTGAATGTGAAATGTGGCATTATGATTTTGTTAGGATTAGACATATTGGCTCAAATGTAAATGATTCTAATGTTTTTTGTATCAATAAAAAAGGCATAATAATTAAAAAACTAAAAAGTAAAGCAAAAAGTAATAACCCATTATTAAGATAAGAAATTATGAAAGATTTTTTTAATAAAACATTTGCAGAGCTTAATCCTAGTTATTATTTTAGGTATTTATTTTTGGCATTGTAATATCTGTTTTATTTTTATGTTAATAACTAACTTAGTCGGTAATATAGTTGCGTCTATTGGATTAATATATTTATGTTATTACCACAGCAAAAATCAAAACTAAAATTTGGCTTTTAAAGCCAAATTTATATTTTATAGTATTGATAAATGGTATCCATACAAGTATTTGAATACAGATTTTTTACTAAAACGATTATTAAAAAATAACTTCTTACTACTAGCCCACAAATATATTTTCATTTTTAGAACAATTAATAAGTAAGCATTAATAAATCTATGTTGTGTTGTAGCTATTGAATATTTATCTTTTATTATTAAAGGTTTTAATCATTTCATTGTTATAAAAATCTAGCTAAATTTATTAGAAATATTTTTTATAACAATTATCAAATAGCCTTATTTTATTGACTACACTTACGATTATTTTTTAACTACAATTTGTGCTTTTTAACGAATTTAAATCAAATTCTAAGATACTTTTCCTAAACTACACTAAATCACCATTCAAAGCTCTTTTATGTTTTTAGCCAATCTTTTATACAAATTCTTTTAAACTTCAAAACCTCATCAATTCTTACTATAAACTAAATAATCCCAAAAACTAGATTTGTATCTAATAATTTTAAATTAAAAAGACAACACAAGGATTTATAAAAATTATCAAAATATAAAACTACAAATTTATATAAGATTTGACTTTTGACTAACGATTCTAAAATTACAAAATACATTTTCTTACTTTTTTGTAAAAAGTATTATTGCATTTACTTCACAAACAATAACCAAATAAAATTCACAATATATTAATCTGCTACAATATAAAAAAATATTTAAAGGTTGAAAATGAGTATAAAAAAATACAAAAACAAAACTATAGAAATATTTAAAAGTATTTTTCTATTTTTGAAAAAAATCTACAAATGGATACAAGAAAAACTTGCAACGCCTATAAACAAAGAACAAAATGATGAAGATTTTTTCCAAACTAACAGAATAACAACAAGATGGATATATAAAAATATTAAAAAATATGGACAAATATCTATTGCTTTAGGGCAAATTTTATTATTTTTAATAATTGCCGGTTCTGCTTTTAATTATGGTATAGTATATGTTTTTAAATTACAATACCCACTAGAACTTACATTTGAGCAATTTTTGACTTTTGGTTTTTCTAACTTAGTTTGGTCTATATTTTTAATATTTATTTTATATATTTCAACTGAATTAGTGTGGCAAATTAAAAATATAAAAGAAAAGAATAAAACAATAAAATTGATTGTTTGTATGCCTTTGATATTTCAAATATTATTAGTATGTTTATTAAGTTCTTTAATATTTTATTTTTTCTATAAAAAACAACTTATACCTATATTAATTGTTTTATCTACAACCATGCTTTTATCGTATTTTGGAATATTATGGAAAGGAAATAAAAAAAATATAAATAGCATAAGAATAATCATATTGTTTATATCAGTAGCTATTTTTACTTTTTCTGAAATAAATACTTTATCTCTTTCTGGAATAGGAAACTATAACGCTACAATAATGGTTAATAAAAATAGTTTTATAAAAGATATGTTTGATGGTTTTTATGACAAAAGTAACAAATATCACTATAAAGGCAATTATATTGAGCTAAAAGATGTAAAAGTATTATCAACTTTAGGAGATATTGCCTATGTGGAATTATGTAGTGAAAATATGGAAATGGGTAAAACATTAGATGATTGCAAAAAAACCATAAAAGTTGAATTTATCAAAAAAGACATTCATATAATAAGAAATGGTAAAAAGCAAAATATTGCTAATACAGAAAATGGTAACGATAAAACAAACAACGAAAGCAAAGAACAAAATGAACAAGATTTAGAAAAATCTAAAGAGAATAAAAAAGAAGAAAGCACTACAAAAAAATAACTAGAATTTGAAAATAACAATCTAATTATATTCAATTATTACAAAGCTAGCCTATAGGCTAGCTAAATATATTAATCATCACCTAAATAATCTTCATTATTTGGATTATGTGCATCAGCCCAATCATCCATACAAGCATCGTTATTTGGATTATTAATATCTGACCATAAATCTAATTCTTCTTGAGACATTGCCATTTTATTCTCTTTTTTTATTGCTATTTTTATTAGCTGCTCTTTGAGCTCTTGCCGCAAAACTATCTTTGCTTACAATACCACCATTTCTCTTAGCCTCGCTTGATTGAATTCTTGCTGCTGCTTCTTTATCCATCGCGTTCTCCTTAAAAATTATTTTAGTTTTGCAAAACTTACAAAATGATATAATAATAACCAGGGACATTTGGGGACAAAAAAATGAAAACAAACAAAGAAATAGCAGAAGAACTTAAGGAAAAAATAAAAAATTATATTATCATCAACAATACAACTCTTGCTAAAGTTGCTAAAGAATTAGCAGAGCAAGTAGAAAATTTAACATCTAATGAAGATATAAAAAATTTTTATGACTCATTTAAAAAATTGTTAGACAGAGATAGTAACAATCCAAGACGTGATACTATAGAAAAATTGCAAAAATACTATAATTATTTAAGCCCCCAAGATAGATTTGAATTCGAAAGACAAGTTCTTGGAGATGATTTTGTTAATTCTAGACTAAAGTATAGAAATCAAAATTACTTCTCACAATAATTTAAATTTTTATCAAATGTTTTATTAAAACCTTTACTATTTTCATAATAAGGGTATTTTTTTTGTGTCAACTTCAAAGCACATATACACTCTTGCTTATTAGCTGTAAAAAGTAAGACTCCAATACAAGAATTAATAATTGCATATTCTTGTTCAATAGAATATCTATTTTCATAAGCTAAAACAGTACTATTTAAAATACTAACTAAAATTAAACCTAGTGAAAGTTTTTTCATTTTATTCCTTTGAATTGATATTAGAATTTTAATTTTATTAAAAAACTCTAAAATAAATATTAAAATATTTAATGGGTTAAATAAAATTAAAGCTTAATGTAAATATTTTTAAATTTCTTTTTCTATTTTAGTAATTTTATTCGCTCGTAATAATCAGGCATAAATCCTAAAAGCGTGGCATAAAAAGCCTTTGAGTGATTAGCGTGATAAAGG
>NZ_JACGAS010000024.1:0-26056 GCF_020138135.1 Campylobacter sp. RM12647
TACATTGTAATTTTGCTCTTTATTTGTCTTAATCTCAAAATTATTTTTATTTATATTATCTTTTAAATTGCTAATATCTTTAGTATTTAATTCTTTAGTTTTAACATTATCAGCCCAAGACATTGCTATATTTTTTACTTGCGAGATATCTATTTTCATAAGTTTTCCTTAATACTTTTACTAAAGTAATTTAGTAAAAGTATATTAATTTATATTTTAATATCTTGGCAATCTAGGTGGTTTCCAGCCTTCTTTTTGTGGCATTACTCTATCTCTTGCTGAAGAATTAAAAGCTGAACCCCAAGCACCTGACCAAGTAAGAAAGCTATAACCATTTGTATAACTATACCAAGAATACGCACTTGCATTCGTAATAAAACCTAAAGCTAAAATAGCTAAAACTACTTTTTCATTGAAAATCTACTTTCATTAATGATTTGAATTATTATAATTTGATTTTAATTAATACTATTATTATTTTATTTAATGTTTTGATATATTGTAACTTTTAGTAATAATTAATTAAAAATAAAAAATTACACCTTAATATCAATTAATTTTGTATCGCTTAAATCTTTTTTAAATTCTTTCGTAAAATCTATAAAATCTCCTAGCTTATCATTACTAATTAAATCTTTTAATTTATCTTCGCTTATTTTTAATTCATTACTTATATTTTGGATATTAAATTTTTGTAATATTTCTTTTTCGTTATTATCTAAAGATTGTGATTTTTTAAGTTTTGCAATTATATTATTAAGTTTAATTTGTTCTTTTAATCTCTTAAGCTCTTCTTCTGCTATATTAAATTTAATTTTTTTATGTGGAATACTCATAAAAGAGTGATTTTCATCATCATATACAATCCCAAACTCATTTATATAATCTTTATCTTCCACATTCCAATATTCACCCGCTGTAACTTTGCCATCTAAGTCTTTGTCCATATCAATTATAATATCTAATGCCTCACTTAAATCAGACTTACCTTCAATACTATGAGCTATTCTATTTGAATCATAAGTTTCATCTATATTTGTTGCCTTTAGGAAATATTCTTTATTTTTATCTTGTAATAATTCATAATTTACATTAACTAAGTCAAACAAATTCCAAGCTTCTAAAGCCGTAATTTCTCCATCATTGTCTTTATCGGCTGCAAGATAATTTCTTGTATATGCCGTATCAGCAAACCAACCCACTACATAAGACGCTGCGTCTTTATCTAAAATAATTCCTTTATTGGTATCAATGAAATTATCTTCATTAAAAAATTCTTTTAATCTATTAATATTCTTGTCACTAAGTTTTACTCCGATATTATCTTTATCAAGTCTAAAAAATACATTGTAATCTTGCTCTTTATTTGTCTTAAAGCTAAAAGAATTTGAATTAATACTTGCATTTAATTTATTTATATCAAGAGTGTTTAATTCTTTAATTTTTATATCACTTTTCCTAGCAATAGCAGTATTTTTTACTTGCGAGATATCTATTTTCATAAAGTTCCTTAATGTTTATTACCCTAAACTAGCCCATTTTATTACAAAGAATTTAAATTAGAAATTAAGCTTTTATATCAAGTAATTTTGTTTCACTAAGAGTTATTGCAAAATTTCCACTAAAATTTACAAAATCATCTAATTTATTTTCACTTGCTAGGCTTTCTACTTTATCAGGACTTATATTTAGTTTATCACTTATAATCTGTTTTAATTTAAATTCGCTCTCATAAGGTGCAGGGTCAATTCCTAGTTGAATTAATACATCTTTATCACTTTGGTCTAACTTATCAACCCCAAGCTTTTTAATCTTTGCTATTACTTCAGTTAATTTTTCTTCAGCTTTTTCGGCAAGCTGCCTAGAATGCTTAGTAAGTCCATTTATCAAATCATCAAGGCTAATTGCAGGAGCACTAGAACCACTTTCGCTCATAAAATCTTCAAAATATCCCTTTTCACCTACATCCATAAACTCACCAAATGTAATAATACCATCAAGATTTTTATCATCTTTTATAGCATCATTGATAGAATTTGAAATATCTGAATAATAACCATCATTTTTTGGTAAAAAATCACTTTTCTTATAAGTTTTCGTAATAGAATTTGAAACTATATATTTTTCTTTGGTTTTTTCATCGCTTATGAGAACTGCATCTTCATCAAATCCACTTAATGTATTCCTTGCTTCTTTGTGAGTTAATTCTCCGTTATTGTCAATATCTGATTCAAGAAATTTTTGTTTATATGCAATATCACTAAACCATCCAGCGACATAAGAAGCTGCATCTTTATCTAAAATAATTCCTTTATTAGTTTTAATGAAATTATCTTCATCAAAAAAATCTTTTAATTTTTCAATACTAGCTTCATTTAATTTCACTCCAATGTTTTCATTACCAAATTTAAAATAAGTATTATAATCTTGTGCTCTATTTGTTTTAACGCTAAAAGAATTGCTCTTTATACTAGCATTTATACTTGCTAGTTCTTGTGTGCTTAACTCTTTTTTAGCAATATTATCTTGCCACATGATTGGAGTGTTAGAAGTATTGTTAATATAGTGTTTCATAAATAATCCTTAATGTTTATTACTTTAATTAAATATTTAAAAACATAACGGCAATAAAGTCTGCCGTTAAATCAATAATTCATACACATATACTTGCGATATTTATAGCTATAACCACAATTAATTGGTCTTTAATATCTTTTAGAATACTTACAAAAAAGCTATCTTAAAATACCAAAACTTATGATACGAACTAGTATTTTTGTGAAATTAAATATATTAAAATTGATTTGAATTATTATAATTTGATTTTATTTAATACTATTACTATTTTATTTAATATCTTGATAAATTGTAACTTTTAGTAACATTAAATTAAAAAAAATATTTTAAACCTTAATGTTAATTAATTTTATATTATTTAATTCTTCTAAAAAGTCTTTAGTAAAATCTATAAAATCATCTAATTTATTATTTTTAACCAATTCATTTATTTTATCTTCACCTATTATATTTATTAGATTAATTTCTATATTTAAAGAATTTAAGATTTTTTTCTCATCTTCACTAAGCTTACTATAATCATCATTATTTATTTTTATAAGAGCATTGGCTAAATCGCTTTGTCTTTTGATATCTTCTTGAGTTGCTTTAGCAATGCTTTGTTGCAATTTATTTTTATCAATATTATTCATAATTATTTCTACTACATAATTAATCCCAGCTACTCCGTTTTTCTCCAGACCTGTTATTGCTAAATCATAATTTTTATCATCTTGAATATAATAATTCATCATATTACTAATACTTGTATAATTTTGCAATTCTCCTAAAAGCTCCAGACAATCTATATCAGTTTTACTAATATTAGTAAAAACATTGCTATTTGGAAATTGAAGTTTTATATCTAACATTTCAGTTTTATTTAAAACACCATTTTTATTAATATCTGCATTTAAATAGTTTTGCTTAAAAGCAACATAATTAAACCAAGAACCAACATAAGAAGCAGCGTCTTTTTGCAAAATCAATTTATCATCAAAATATTTAAAATTATCTTCATTAAAAAATTCTTGTAATTTTTCACGATTTTTATTGCTTAAATCAAATCCTATTGTTTTTTGATTAAAAGAAAAATAAGTATTATAAAAATCATTTTTATTAGTTTTATACTCGGTATTATATATGCTTTTTACATCAGTAGCCTTTACTTGCTCTGCTTGATTAAAAACAACCTGGTTTAAAGCTCTAATATCTTTACACACAACATTCAAAATAGGCTTAGTAATATTAGTATTTGATAATCTCATTTAAACAACCTATAAATATATTCAAATAAATTAATATTATTTATAAAATAATTTTTGCATTATAACTCAAGCTTTATAAAATTATTAATATTATTTTATGATTTATAATTATATTGTTTCGTTTAGTAATAAAAAATATTTAATTTTTAACCCCTAGCAATGTTAGAAATGTTTTAGAATATATCTTATAGCTATATTAAATTGATTGTTAATATTCAAATCAGCACTGAAAATTCTTTCATAACCTAGATTTAATCTCAAATCGTTATTTAGATTATAATCTTAACTAATATTAAAATAAAATTGATTGTTTTTTTGCTTTGTAAATTCTAAGCTATAAAAAGGCTTTTTAATAATAATTTTTAAAAAGCCTTTTGAAATTCAAATCTCTTTGCCTAATTTAAAGCCAAGTTCTTCTAAGCATTTGCTAAGATAATCTTTATCATCGCAATCAATGATAATTGTTTTTAAATCATCACTAAAAGTAATATTATTAAACTCATCTTCTAAATTATCTTTAATTTTTTTAACACAATGAGAGCAATTTACATTAAATATTTCATATTTTTTCACGAACTTGCTCCTTTTAATTGTTTTCCGTATTTAGGGAATTTAAGTTTTTTAATAGCTGTGCTTTCTATTTGTCTTACACGCTCACGAGTGATTTTTAACTCACTTCCTATCTCTTCAAGAGTTCTATCACTCTCATCATCAGTTAGTCCAAAACGAAGTTTAATAACGGTTTTTTCCCTTTCATTAAGTTGCTCTAAAACTCCATTTATTTGCTCTTTTAAATCTTCTTTTAAAATATGCTCAAGCGGACTAATGCTACTTCTATCTTCTACGCTATCACCAAATCTTCCATCATCATCACTTCCAACAGGTGCGTCAAGACTTACAGGTTCTTTTGCTATTTTCATAACTTGCTTAACCTTATCTTCACTCATACCGATTTCTTTAGCAATTTCATCAATTGTAGGCTCTTTTCCACATTCTTGAACACGCTTTTTACTAAATTTATTAATCTTATTAATCGTATCAATCATATGGATTGGAATTCTAATTGTCCTTGCCTGATCAGCTACCGCACGGCTAATTGCTTGTCTAATCCACCAAGTAGCATAAGTTGAGAATTTATATCCACGCTTATATTCAAACTTATCAACCGCTTTCATAAGACCGATATTTCCTTCTTGAATAAGGTCAAGAAATGCTAAACCACGATTAGTATAGCGTTTAGCAATACTTACAACTAATCTTAAGTTTGACCTAGCCATCTTACCTTTTGCAGTATCGCTAATATTTTTACCACGCTTGATTTGCTCTAAAATCTCTTTTAATCTTTCTTTATCCATATCAAAGCAATTTTCACTAGCTTCTTTTGTCTGGAATAGCTTTTTAATCTCCATATAAGTACTAACCATAGTATTTTCTAAAGCTAATTCTGTGATTTCTTCTTTACTTAAATTGGTAATATTATCTAAGATTTTTTTATGTCTTTCTTTTAATTCATCACTAAACATAGGCAAACGATATTCTAAGCGTTTTAATTCTTTATCAAAATCTACATCACTTTTTAAAACCGTTTCCATAGATTTTACGATTTCATTAATTAGTTTAGAAGTTGGCCCTAAAGCTAATAATTTTTCTTTTAAAATATTCTTTTTGAAAGCAATATTTATATGATTTTGCAATTCATCTTTGCTAAGTTGCTCTTTGTGTGAGCTTTTTAACCATTCTTTTTTTGCCTTTTCTAAAGCTTTAAAGCTTTCAATTACTTTAATTGCTCTTTTATCTTCCTTTAAAGATTTTACAGGCTTTCTTTCTTCATCGCTATCATCTAATTCATCTTCTTCTAAATCTTCTTCATTTTCATCTTCATCATTATCAAAATTCTTAAACAATTCTTTCACACGACGCTCGCGATTAATTAAAGCATCTTTATAGTCTAATATGAAATCAATTAGATAAGGAACGCTACAAAAAGCGTCAATTATAATATCTTCGCCAAGTTCAATTCTTTTGCTTATTTCAACTTCTTCTTCTTTGCTAAGCAAATCAATCTGCCCCATCTCTCTTAAATACATTCTAACAGGGCTTTCACTTCTACTAATTTCGCTTAAATCATAATCTTTGCTTAAATCGCCTTCTAATTCATTTTCTCTTAATAATTCTCTTTGTTTTGCTCTTTCTTTTGCTTCTTTTAGATTTCTCATTTTAGCAATTTCTGCCGAGCTTAGAAGATTTACATTATATTCTTTTACTAAATTCTTAATAGTCTTTATATTTGCTGCTGTTGGAGCTTTTTTAAATAACTTAACTATCATCTCATAAGTTAAATAATCATCTGTATTGTCCTTAAACAAAACCTCTAATTCTTTATCTAAATCTGCCATTTTTGCTCCTTTTTGAAAAAACTTACATTATACAAAAGATTAATAAATTAAGCATTATTAAAAACTATTCTAACCAATTAATTAGGCTTTTATTTTTTGATTTTAAGTATTCATTACATTTTAAAAAATGTTGATTGTTAAAAAATTTACCCCTTGCAAGTGGGCTTGGATGAGCCGAGCTTAATATTAAATGCCTTTTAGTATCAATATATTTTGCATAATTATTTGCAAAACTCCCCCACAACATAAAGACTAAATTATCATAATCATTATTAATTCTTTGTATAACATAAAGGAAAAAATCTTCCCATAAATGCTTGTGAGAATTAGGTTTGCTCTTTTGCACGCTTAAACTTGCATTTAATAATGCCACGCCTTGTCTTGCTAAATAGCTCAAATCACTTTGTAAAAATACAGCTTCATTTGGATAATCATTTAAGATTTCTTTAAAAATATTTCTTAAACTAGGTGGAATTTTAATACTAGATGAAAACGCTAAACCATCAGCACTTCCATCGTGATATGGGTCTTGTCCTATAATCACTACTTTTGGAATTTCACATAATTTAAAGGCTTTAAATAAATCCTTTTTTTGTGGATAAATTATATTATTTTCATATTCGTAATCTAAAGCCTTTAAAAGCTCTTTACCCTTAGCAGTAGCTAAATAATCATCTACTATATTTAGCACAAAAGCTCCTTCTATGTAATAAACTTAAGCCGTGAATTTTAATAGCTTCTATGTGAGCTTTGGTTCCATAGCCTTTATGAGATTTAAAATCATATAAATTATCATCTAAATTAGCCATAAAATTATCCCTACTAACCTTAGCTAAAATACTAGCAGCCATAACGCAAGGCTCTATCTCATCAGCATTTATTAGAGTTTTTATACCCATTCCATAATCAGTATTACCATCAAATAATAATTCATCTTTTTCAAAATGCTCTATAATTTCTCCTAAAGCTTTTTGATAAGCCGCTCTAATTCCATTTAAATCTATATATTCATTATCAACAAAAACTACTAAATAATCAGAGTTTTGTTTAATTATCTCATACAAATTCTCACGCTTTTTTGCACTTAGTTTTTTACTATCATTTAATTCGTTTATATTTATTTTTAGCTTACAAGCTGCAAGCACTAATGGACCTGCAAACGCTCCACGCCCAGCTTCGTCAATCCCAATCATTTAATTCCTTTGAAATTAGCCAAGTATTTAAAGTAAGTCCTATAAATCTAATTTCATCATTAACGAAATTAAATTGCTCGTTTAATGATAAAACTAAGATATTTTTAAGCTCTAATTCTTTGGCTTTTTTGCTTAATTTTTTGCTTTTTAGTTTTATAAAATCTTTATTAGTAAAAGCTTCGCATAGTATTCCTAAACTAGCCGAACTAATAATAAAATTTATATCATCATCATAAAAAATCTCATCATAAACCATCAAAAGTTCATTAGCTATTAAATTCTCATAAGTTTTAGAAAAATCCTTTTTAAAACTAAGTGAGTTTTTCATTGAAAAATCATAAAAATAAGGCTTTTTTAGATTTTTTTTAATATGTTTTACCCAATGCAATAAAAATCTATCTTCTAAAGAATAAACGCATTTAAAAAAATCATTTTTTGCTATTTTTTTATGTTTTAAAAACTCACTAAAAAGACTTAAAATACTTGTTTGAACGCCTATTTTTAAAGCTAATTCTTTAAGAGTGATTATTTCGTTTTCGCTTAAATGCTGTTTTAAAATAGCTTGAGTATTTAAAGCAGCATTAAGTGGGTCTAAATCCACATTAGCAGGATTTTGCCCTAATAATAAATAATTTGATAAATGCTCGCTAGGGCTATAATTTTTCTTTGAAAATGAAATAAATTCTTCATAATCTAAAAAATTAAGCCTTATTTTAATAAAGTCTTTATAAGAATAATTTTTATTAGAGCTTAATATATAACAACGCTCTAAATTTCCTAATTCAAATTCTAAAAAAGGCTCATTTATTATTAGATTTTTGATTTTATTTTTTTCTATGAAGCTTTTAAAATCAGCATTTATAAATCTTAAATCACTCATATTAATATAAGTAAATTCATCTAAATTATAAAATGCTAAAGATTTTTTACCACTAGAAATTGCCCCATAAATTAGGGCAAATCGTGGTAAGGTATCTAGTTTTCTTGGTTTTAAACCATCTTTGTTTATTTTAAATTGTAAAAAACTATCTAGGCTCATAGCTTAGGACTAGCGTCTAAAAACTCATTAGCCTTATCGCCGTATCTTTTGAAATTCTCTATAAACATTTTTGCTAATTTATCTCTTGTAGCTATGAAATCAGCTTCATTTTCCCAAGTTTTAATAGGATTTAATAATCTTTCATCAACTCCATCTAAACTCTTTGGAACTGCTAAATTAAATACATCATAATTGTAATATTCACAATTTTGAATAGAGCCATCTAAAATAGCGTTAATGCAAGACCTAGTTGCTTTTATACTCATTCTTTTACCAACACCATAACTTCCACCGCTCCAACCGGTATTTACTAAATATACATTTACATTGTGTTTTTTAATCTTTTCGCCCAATAATTTCGCATAAACACTAGGACTAAGCGGCATAAATGGTTCGCCAAAACAAGCAGAAAATGTAGCAACAGGCTCTTTTATACCACGCTCAGTTCCTGCAACTTTTGCAGTATATCCACTTAAAAAATAATACATTGCTTGAGTGTTGTTTAGTTTTGATACAGGAGGTAAAACGCCAAAAGCATCAGCACATAAGAAAATTATATTAGATGGATGACCTGCTTTTAAGCTTGGTTCGTGATTTTCAATATGCTCTATTGGATAGCTTACACGAGTGTTTTCTGTCTTACTAGCATCACAAAAATCAACTTCTTTAGTGCAAGTTATAACTACATTTTCAAGTAAAGCATTTCTCTTAATCGCTGCGTAAATTTCAGGCTCACTATTTGGGTCAAGATTAATACATTTTGCATAGCAACCTCCTTCGTAGTTAAACACACCATTATCATCCCAACCATGCTCATCATCACCTATTAAAGCACGATTTGCGTCTGTGCTAAGAGTAGTTTTACCTGTGCCACTAAGACCAAAGAATAAGCAAACATCTCCATCTTTACCAACATTCGCACTACAATGCATACTCATCTTACCTTGTAAAGGCAGCCAGTAATTCATCATAGAAAACACACCTTTTTTCATCTCGCCACCATACCAAGTGCCAAGAATTAATCCTATGTTATTTTCTATATCAAATCCTACGAATACATCGCTATTTAAATCTTGATATTTATACATTTCATTTTTTAATTTGCACGCATTTATGATTACAAAATCAGGTTTGAAGTCTTTAAGTTCTTCATCACTTGGGCGAATAAACATATTTTTAACAAAATGTGCTTGCCACGCAATTTCTGTTATAAATCTTATTTTTTTTCTACTATCAAGACTAGCTCCACAAAATACATCCATAACATAAAGCTTTTTGCCATTTAAATATTCTTTTGCTCTTCTTAAATTATCATCAAAAATATCTTTAGTGCAAGCTCTATTTACATTGCCCCACGCTATATTTTCACTTGATGGATGAGAATTTACAAAATACTTATCCTTAGGACTTCTACCCGTAAAAATACCTGTATCAACTGCAAATGTGTCATTTTGACAAACTTCACCTTCACGGCACTCTAACTCGTGAGCTCTTAACTCATCATAACTTAAATTGTAAAAAATCTTCTCCGGCTTTATGCCTAAATCTTCTAACATTTTTAACTCCTGTAAATAAAAATTGCCTAATTCTACTTTAAAAAACTTCCTAAGGGGTAAAAATTATTAATTAATATCAAAATTATTATAATTGGTGTTGCAAATCTTAAAAAAATAAAATAAAACTTAGTTAAATTTTTGCCAAATATAGGTAAAAAGATTTTAAAGAATGAATATCTTTTCATTAAAAATCCAGCATAAATACTAGAAAACAACACTCCTAAAGGAAGCATTATATTACTTGTGAAAAAATCTAAAGCATCAAAAGTATTAAAGCTAAGCTTATTAGCCATTCCAAGAAGAGCTAAAATACCTATTATATAAACAAAAATTCCAATAATAATCAAAGCTTTTTTTCTACTCATTTTATTTTCAAGATAAAAAGTAAATGGCTCAATCATAGAAACAGCACTCGTAATTCCTGCAAAAAATAAAGCTATAAAAAAGCTAAATGATAAAATCTCACCTAAAAAACCAAATTTTGAAAATAAAGTAGCAAGGCTAACAAATACAAGTCCTGCTCCACTCTCATTAGGATTTGCTCCGAATTTAAATACAAAAGTAAAAACAATAAGTCCCATCATAAGACCTATTAAAAGATTTATAAACACTACAAATAAACTTGATTTTAAAATATTAGTTTTTTCATCTAAACTAGCAGCATAAGTGCTAATACAACCTATCCCAAGACATAAAGTAAAAAGACTAAGTCCTAAAGCATCAAGCAAAGAATTAAGCCCTAATTTAGAAAAGTCAGGTTTAAATAAAAACTCACACGCATCTAAAAATCCATCTTGAGTAAAGCTAAAACCTAGCATTAATAAAAGTATTACAAATAATGCAGGCATTAAAATCACATTTAATTTCTCAATCCCATTAATTATCCCGCGACTAACTATATAAATAGTCATAAAAAAGCAAATGCTAAAGCAAATTATGCTAATAAATAAATTCTCGCCTATTGCATTATTAAAAAGCGCTCCTGCTTCATCTAAGGTATTAGGTAAAGAAAAACTTAAAAATATATAGTGAAATACTAAAGATAAAACCACTAAATAAAACGATAATACAAGTATGCCAGTAAGCATAAAAACTCCACCCATTTTGCATAATTTTGGCTTAAATCTAGCAAGGGTAAAATAAC
Source organism: Campylobacter sp. RM12647 (assembly GCF_020138135.1). Taxonomy (NCBI): domain Bacteria; kingdom Pseudomonadati; phylum Campylobacterota; class Epsilonproteobacteria; order Campylobacterales; family Campylobacteraceae; genus Campylobacter; species Campylobacter sp. RM12647. The sequence continues at coordinate 11,153 of NZ_JACGAS010000024.1, forward strand.
TTGTAGCTAAATCACTTTTAGTAATTTTTCCTAATGCAATTTCTGCTAAAAATAAAGATAAACCTAAGGTTAAACATAAGAATAAATAAAGTAAAACAAAGGCAGAACCACCATTAGTCCCAACCATTGTAGGAAATTTCCACGCATTTCCAAGTCCAACAGCACCACCCGCAAGGGCTAAAACAAAACCTACTTTAGAAAAAGTGCTCCTAGCTGAGCCAAAGTAAACTCCTCATAATAATCTCCTTTTTTAAAAAATAAGCCAAAATAATAACCTAAAAGATAGCAAAATGCAAGGAAATTAAAAATTATTTGTATATTTTTAATAAAAATATTAATTTTAATGATATTTTAGGGTTAATTGCCTAAATCAATAAGATAAAAGCTTTAAATAATTTCAAAACTAAGCAAAATAGAATAAGCCGTAAATGTCAATAAACCTACTAAAATCAATACAAATATGATAATTTTGAAAATATTCAAAACAAATTCCTTAGAATATAAATAATTTATTAAATTTTTAAATTGATAATGATTATAATACCCCCCCCCATTAACAAAAGTAAATAAATTAAAAATTTTTTGAAATATTTTTATATTGGAATTTAATTTAAAATAAGAACTTCAGGTTCTAAAAGTATGTTAAATTGCTTCAAAACCTCATCTTGTGCTAGATTTATCAAATACAATGCGTCTTCAAAACTAGCTTTATTAAAATTTATTAAGAAATTTGCGTGCATTTCGCTAATCTTTGCACCGCCTTTTACCTTGCCTTTAAGCCCTGCTTTATCAATTAACGCTCCTGCACTAAAGCCTTGTGGGTTTTTAAAAATACTACCAAAACTAGCACCTTTTGGCTGATTTTCTCGCATTTTGCTAAATTGCTCTACTAATTCAAGGCTAAAACCTTTGTTTAATCTAAGCCTAATAGCATAAATTGTGCCTTTTATATCACTATTTCTATAAGTAAAATTTGGCTTAATCCATTCATTATCAACATTTACTTCTAAAATATAATTTTTTATTTCAAATTCTTTCATCCCTGCATTCATTTTAGTAATGCCGCCCATTTGTCCTGGTAGGTGTGATAAGAATTCTAAACCTGTTAGATTGTTTTTCTTACAATAATTAAATAATTTATATGAGCTAGTTCTAGCCCCTATTTCTAAATAATCATTATATTCTTTAATATATTCGTATTTTTTGCCTAAAATTGCAAGATTTTTAGGCTGATTGATTAGCAAATTACTAGCATTTCCAATGACTAAATAATCGTGTTTAATCATCTCATCAATTACTTTTACTTCACAATTTGCGCCGATTTTTACGCTTGAGTATTTTGAAAAATCAATTATCATAATCGCCTTGAATGCTTAGCAATTCAAAATAATCTTTTTGCAATTGTGCATTGGTTTTATTAAGCTCGTATATTTGATTTTTTAGCTTTTCTATCCTTGTATCTAGCATCATAGTTGTCTCTATTGATGATTTAGAAAACAATATCGCAAAAAGCCCAAAAAATAAAATAAATACATAAAGGGCAATTTCTAAAATGCCCTTTGTAAAAATCTTTAAATTAGACTTTTTATAATTATGATTGTCTAATAATTCTTGCATTAAAATCCTGCTTCAATTTCAAGCAATCTATTATATTTAGCTGTTCTTTCTCCCCTTGCAGGAGCACCTGTTTTAATATACTTGCAAACTAATGAAAAATCAGCTATGAAATTATCTTCACTCTCCCCACTTCTATGGCTCATTATAGTATTGTAGCCATTTGCGTGAGCTAGTTTAATAGCGTCTATTGTTTGAGAAATTGAGCCGATTTGATTAGGCTTGATTAAAATCGCATTTGCCATACCTTCATCAATGCCTTTTTGTAATAATTTAACATTAGTTACAAATAAATCATCTCCTACTAATTGTGTTCTTGAGCCGATTTTTTTAGTTAAATTAACCCAGCCTTCATAATCTTGCTCTGCAAGTGCATCTTCTATGCTTAAAATAGGATATTTTAATAATTTTTCATACTCATTAATCATCTCATCGCTGCTTAGCTTTTTGCCCTCATAATCATATTTTCCATCACTATAAAGCTCACTTGCTGCAACATCTAATGCTAGATTGATTTTGCCACTAAAACCTGCTTTATTAATAGCTTCTAGCAATAATTCAATAGCTTCTTCATTGCTTCTTAAATTAGGTGCAAATCCACCTTCATCTCCTAATGCTGTGCTTAAGCCTTTTTTCTTTAAAATATCTTTTAAAGTATGATAAGTAATTGCACTTGAGAATAATTTTTCTTTAAAAGTATCAAAACCTGTTGGAAGTAACATAAACTCTTGAATATCTATATTATTATCAGCATGAGCTCCACCATTTAATACATTTAGCATAGGTGTAGGAAGTGCGTTAAACTCTCCACATAAATATCTATATAATGGTAAATTACTAGCATTTGCTCCTGCTTTTGCAACTGCCATTGAAATTCCTAAAACTGCATTAGCACCTAAGCTAGAATAATTACTCGTGCCATCAACTGCTAATAAATGCTCATCAATTTCTCTTTGATTAAATACGCATTTGCCTATAAGTCCAGCTGCAACATGCTTAGCATTATTTACTGCTTTACTTACGCTTTTACCGAAGAAATAGCTCCCACCATCTCTTAATTCTAAAGCTTCATTAATCCCTGTGCTAGCACCACTTGGAACTATTGCTTCACCACTAATACCATTTTCTAAAACTACCTTAACCTTAACGCTAGGATTACCCCTACTATCTAGCACTTCAAGTGCATCAATCTTCGCTATTTTCACCAACTTCTCCTTCTAATGTAATATCATCGCCTATACTAGCTTTAATTTTTTCTGCAATTTCATTTGCTATTTCTTTGTTTTCTTTTAAGAAAATTTTAGCATTTTCTCTACCTTGACCTAGTTTATTACCACCATAGCTAAGCCAAGCACCACTTTTATCTACAATATCAAGCTTAATACCATAATCAATTAATTCGCCTTCGTAGCTAATGCCTTCTCCATACATAATATCAAATTCTGCTGTTTTAAATGGAGGTGCAACTTTATTTTTAACTATTTTTGCTTTTGTTCTATTTCCAATAGGCTCTTCGCCTTGTTTTAATGTAGCGGTTTTTCTAATATCAATTCTTACACTTGCATAGAACTTAAGTGCATTTCCACCCGTTGTTGTCTCTGGACTTCCATAACCTGTTTGACCTATTTTCATACGAATTTGATTTATGAAAATTACCATTGAGTTCATCTTGCTAACTACTGAAGTAAGTTTTCTTAAAGCTTGGCTCATAAGTCTTGCTTGAAGACCTACATGAGTATCTCCCATCTCTCCATCAATTTCAGCCTTAGGAGTAAGTGCAGCAACACTATCTACTACTATAAGCTCTACCGCTCCACTACTTGCTAAGCGTTCTACAATCTCTAATGCTTCTTCTCCGCAACTTGGTTGAGATACTAAAACATCATCAATATTTACGCCTAAATTCTTAGCATACACAGGGTCAAGTGCGTGTTCAGCGTCAATAAAAGCACAAGTATAACCCATCTTTTGAGCTTGAGCTACGATTTGAAGTGTTAGCGTTGTCTTACCACTACTTTCTGGCCCATAAATCTCTACTATTCTTCCTTTAGGAACTCCACCAATTCCAAGTGCAATATCTAGCCCAAGTGAGCCTGTAGAAATTGGCTCAGCCTTTATTATAGGCTTATCTCCAAATCTAACAATAGCACCTTCTCCACAAGCTTTATTAATGCCTTTTAATGCAGCTTCAAGGGCTTTTGCCTTATCTTCAATTACTGCTGTTTCTTTTGCTTTTGCCATACCTTTCCTTTTTTTAATTTCTTAATTTGATTTTTAACCTAAGATTATAAATAAATAAGAATATTGCAATAAACATAGCTATTAAAAATGCGTCTCTTGGATGATGAAGATTGAAAATATGTTCTAATAATTCATCTATTAATGGACTAGAAAATTGTCCGCTAAATGTCGCAATACTAGCTAATGCCATATTTGTAGCTAGGTTTTGTTTTTTACTTCTAGTGCTAATTTGTGAAAACAAAAATGGTAAGCTAAAGCCAACTGCAAGACCATTTAAAATAGCTGCAATTATTCCTATTATTAGCATTAAATTAATTCCTGCGATTTCTATATGTTCGCTAAATCTTATAGCAAAAAGTAAAAAGGCTAAAATATAAATAAATGCTCCTAAGATTTTGATTTTTGTTCTAATTTTTTTAACAACTTTATGTAAATTCATAGAAGCAATTGCACCAAACAAGCCATTAAATCCCATAATTACACCAATAAAACTTGCGCTAATAATTTGCTCTTTTTGATAAATTATTGAAAAATTATTCGTAAAATTAAAAAACAAAACTTGGACTAAAAATAAATTAATATAAATTCCACTAAGATTTTTTATATTTCTTAAATCTATTTTCTTTTTCTTCTCCGCTATTTTTATATTAGGTAAAAAAATCATATTTAAAACAAATAAAACCAAAGCAAAAAGATATATTAAAAAGCTATATTGCCAAGAAATTGACGCTAAAAAGCCAGAAAAACTAACGGTAATAACTGCTCCTAATTGATTACACATTGCACTAAGTCCCATTAGTTTTCCTTGCTCTTCTTTTTTAAATAAAAAGCCAAGTAAAGAAACACTTAATGGCATTAAAAAGCCAGTGCCTAAGCCTAAAATCGCTCTAAACACCAAAACCTGAATTATGTCATCTAAGAAAAACGGAGCAACCCCGCCAACTATAAACAATATAAAACCTATAAAAGCAAGTTGCTTAACGCTTAAATAATTTGCTAATTTTGCAAAAATTAAGCTTGAAAAGATAATAAAAAGTGAAGGTAAAGTAATAATTAATTTAATAAGTAATTCACTATCATTTGAAAAATGCTTAGCAATAAGTCCTAAAGCAGGTGCAACGGCAGCTCCACCTGTAACGGTTGCTAAGGAAATACTTAAAATTGAGATTTTTAGCATATTCATTGAAGTTTCCTTAAGATTTATATAAAAAAACTATAATGAAAAAAATCAAATTAAAGGCAAATAATGAGAATTACACTACTTAATTACACCCCACTAAATATCTGTTCTCACGCTATGAGAACTTGTTGGCAAAGCTTTGATAAAGGCGATAACGGAGGAGAAAAAGACTGCGAACTAATAAATCGTATCGGAAATATTTATAAGCATTCTAGCACGCTTGAACATTTAAATTATAATTTTTATATTCAAGGCATTTCAAGAGCTTGTTTGCAAGAATTAGCAAGACATCGCCACGCAAGTTTATCAGTAAAAAGCACTAGATATACTCTAAAAGAACTAAGAAATGAAAGTGAGTTTAAGGAATTTGATTTTGCTAATGCACAAAAATATATTGTGCTAACTGGAAATCGCTTGGTTGATAATGCTAGTATTTGTGCTTTAGAAAAACTAAGAATTATTTTAAATACCGAAGGAATGACACAAGATATTGCAAAATATGCCTTGCCAGAATGTTATAAAACCGAGCTTACTTGGAGTATAAATGCAAGAGCTTTACAAAATTTCTTAACTCTTAGAACTAGTAAAGCTGCACTTAAAGAGATTAGAGAGCTAGCTTACAATATCTATGAAGCTTTACCTAAAGAGCATAAATTCATTTTTAAAGGTTGTTTAAATGAAGCAAATTAGCCTAGCTCATAGCCCTGATGCTGATGATATTTTTATGTATGCGGCAATTCGCTATGGTTGGATAAGTTCGGAGTTTAATTATACTAGCGTTGCTGATGATATAGAAACGCTAAATAAAGCAAGTTTAAATAATATTTATGATGTTTGTGCAATTTCTTTTGCTGTGTATCCTAAAATTCAAAGCGAATACGCCTTGCTAAGATGTGCTACTAGTTTTGGCAATGGCTATGGTCCAAAACTCATCACTCTAAAAGATAAGATTTTAAAACCTAATTTTAAAGTGGCTTTAAGTGGGGAAAATACCACAAATGCTTTAATTTTTAAACTAGCATATCCTAATGCAAGAATTACTTATATGAACTTTTTAGATATAGAAAAAGCTGTTTTAGATGGTAGTGTAGATGCTGGGGTGCTAATTCATGAGAGTATTCTTAATTTTAGTGATAAATTAAGAGTTGAGCGTGAGATTTGGGATATTTGGGCGGAGTTTTGCAAGGCTGAATGTGGCGAAGTGCTTACCTTACCACTTGGTGGAATGGCAATACGCCGCTCTTTAATGCTAAGTGATGCAATTAAAATTGAAAATGAGCTAACTCGTGCAGTAAAAGTCGCTACTCAAAATAAAGCTTTATTAAGTCGTATATTGCTTGGCAAAAACGAAGTGAGAGTAAATGAAGATGAGCTTAATAAATATCTAAGTCTTTATGCAAACGATGATAGTATTAGCCTAAAAGATGAGCAAATAAAATCACTTGAAGTATTGTTTAAATTAGGTGAGCGAGTTGGCTTTAGTCCTTGTGATGTAAGGCTTAATCTAATTCCAAACGAATATGAAAGCTTAAGAAATTCATGAAAAATCTTTTAATAATAGTAGATTTTCAAAATGATTTTGTAACAGGCTCTTTAGGATTTTTAAAAGCACAGAATTTAGAAAATATCATCTTAGAAAAATATGAAAAATATCTTAAAAACAATGATGAGATAATCTTTACTATTGATACACATAATGATGATTATTTAGACACTATAGAAGGACAAAATCTACCTATTAAACATTGTATTAAAGGCACAAATGGGATAGAAATTTATGGAAAATTAAATGAGTTTTCTAAAAATCATTTATGCTTTTATAAAAATACTTTTGGCTCAATTGAACTTGGAAATTATCTAAGCAATAAAAACTATAAAAATATTGAAATAGTTGGACTTGTAAGTAATATTTGTGTCTTATCAAATGCAGTAATTGCAAAATCTGCACTTCCTAATGCAAATATTTTTATAGATAAAAACGCAACCGCTAGTTATGATGAAGACTTGCACCAAAAGGCTTTAGATATTTTAAAAAGTCTTCATATAAATATTATTTAAAAAATACTTAATTCAAATTCTAAAATTAAATTTGAATTAAATCATATTAATTTATGCTAATTTATCTAGTGTTTTATTCTTTAGCAAATCTTTTACTATATCAGCACTATCGTGAGTAAAATCACCTAAAAACTCATCACTTTTTGCCATTTTCTCATCTATATAAGTCTTATCAACATTTAAAAAATTAGCGTAATGCTCGTTAGCTTTATCATTAGCTTTGTTAAATTGCTCTAAAAGTTGAGGATTTTGCAATGAATTTGGGTCAATGTTTAAGATTTCAAGTTTATCTAAATCAGCCTTGCTAAGTGCTTTTACTCCGTTTGTATTAATTGTGTTTTTAATCCTTGTTAGGCTTGATAGTGCGTTTGCGATTTCTTGCTTTTTCTTTGCTTCTTCATCATCAACATTAGTGCTTTTTATTTCATTTGATGCTAGATTTACATTTTGAGTGCTTGTATTTTGTGTGTTTAGGTTTTGTGGATTTTTATTAGCTGCAAATTCTTCGCTCTCACCTAAAGTTATCGTATCATCAAAATCACTATTTGATAATATTGTTTGATTTAATGCTTCATCAATATTTTTAGGCACAGAATCTAAAATCGTAGTATTATCAGCTAAAAAACGCTCAATTTTTTGATAGCTTTGATAATTTTGCGGATTTGTTCCATCTAAACTAAACTTAGCTACTACATTAAGCTCTAATAATTCATCTTTATTTAAAAAATCATTATTGTTTTTATTAGCAGCTACATATCCCCTAGCATAAGCAATATCACTAAACCAACCACTTATATATTTTTCTGCATTACCATTTAAAATAATACTGCCATCTTCACGCTTATAAAAGTCTTTGCTATCAAAATGGCTTTTTAATTTATCTAAACTCTCATCACTAATACTTGCAGAACTTATGCCATTTTTACTTTCAAAATAGATTTTATTGCCACTATTATTGCCTGTTTTTATATCATCAATTTTATTATTTTTGATATTTTCATCAATTTGTTTTAATTCGCTTTCGCTCTTTACTCCACCAAAACTCTCGCCCATTTTATGATAAGTATTATTATAAATATTAGATAAATTAACTTGCATTAAATCTCCTTTTTAAATAATTAATTTTCGTTTAATTTTATTTAATGATACTTAAAAATTTTTGAAAATTATTACAATAATTACTTATATATTTATATTAAATTTCATTCTTTAAACAAAATGAAAATTCTTTAGCAAAAAAGTTTATATTGATATTTCCTTTTTCACAAGGAGTGATTATTTTGCAATTTTGATAACAAGGCAAAATCCCATAAAATTCTAATACTTTAAAATTATCATTACGAACACTAATTTCATTAATGCCTTGTGATTTTAGCTCTTTTGCTAATTCTTTATTTAAATGATAATTTTTAGCAAAATGCTCGTTTTCATCAACAAATCTATATAAAAATGGATTAAATATCACAAATAAAAAGCTAATCACTAAAGAAATTAATACAAAAAATAATATCACATTATGTTTTGCTCTAAATTGTGGTAAATGCACTTTAAAAGAAGTTAAAAAATTAGCAATTATTAAAGGTATAGCAGGTAGTAAAAATGGTAAAAACTCGGCAATTTCTGGCTTTTGTCTAAATGATAATAATAAGCATATTATAAAAGCACTCGCACTTATACAATATAACAAGTCCTTTTTACCCTTAAAACTAATATAATAAATCGTATAGAAAAAATACAAAAATAAAGGCGGAGAAAACACAGCCGACATAATAGCAAGTGAGTCTAAAAAATATCCCCTAGGTCTGCCTGAAAAATCATATCCATACATTATAAAAGTAGCAAACATTAGTAAAATTGATAAAATTAATAACTTTGATAATCTATTAAAATAAGCATAAAAAATACAAGCAATATATAATGAAATCATAGCTTTATCAATATAAATACAAGCAATCAATACTCCATAAAATATATAAAATTGCCTTTTTATAGCAAGATATACAAGAAGTAATGAAGTAAATATAATAATTCCTGCAGGATTAATTAGTAATGCTGAAGCAAGACTTCCTGGAGTAAGATTAAAGATAATATTAGATATATAGGCGTTATTTTTAAGGTATTTAATTGATATTTTATATAGCAAAATATTGCTTAAAATATGCAAGATTATATAAGCAAATCTTATATTTTCATTGCCAAAAACACTTAAGGCAAAATTAGCAAAAAGCCCATTAAAACTATTTGAGCTAAGCTCGTTTAATTCATAAGGGCTAATACTTAAAAAGCTGTTTTGCCACAATAAAACGCATAAATCAATTAATAAAATAACGCCTAATTTATAATTCATCTAATTCCTATTTTAAATTCTCAAGCTCAAGCATTAAATTAAGCCACAATTTAACACCATTTTCTAAGGCATTTTTATTTAAACTCATTTCAGGATGATGAAGTCCAGGAGCACAATCAACTCCTAAGCCCATAAATGCTGATGGAATGCCTAGTTTAATAGGATAGAAGAAAAAGTCTTCCCCACCAGGTGTAAATTGCTCTTTGATTAAATTCTCTTCTCCTAAAGTATTGCTTATAACTTTTTCGCAAATCTTAGCTAAATCTTTGTTAATTACAGCTGCGGGAATATTAATTAAGTATTCAAAACTCACCTTAGCATCATAAGCATTTGCTATATTTGTTATGATTTTTTCAAGTTTTTCTTTCATCTCTTGCATACTATCATTATATTGAGCTCTTAAATCAAATACCAAAATAGCTTCGCTAGGAATTGAATTAGTAACCCCACTATCACATATAAATCTAGTTGCTTTTATACTACTTGGTTTATTTGGGTCTATATAAATTTTTCTCGCAGCATCAATAATGCTAACACCTACATCAATTGCGTTAATTCCTAAATGTGGTCTTGCTCCGTGAGCTGCTTTGCCTTTAATAGTAATTTTTATAGCTGAACTTGCTGCATAATACATTGAAGCTATTGCTTTAGGACTTGGGCATTCTTGAATTGGGCGAATATGCATTCCAAAAATAGAACTTAAACCTTCACAAGCTCCTAATTCTATCATCTTTAAAGCCCCACTGCCTAATTCTTCAGCAGGTTGGAATATAAATCTTATTTTGTTATTTTTAATGATATTTTGCTCTTTTGCCCTTAAAGCTGCACTAAGTAGCATAGACATATGTGCATCATGCCCGCAAGTATGCCTTGCACAAGCTTTATCATCAATTATATGACCTAAAGCATCAATATCAGCCCTAAGTCCAATTACCTTGCTACCACTTCCTAACTCCGTATAAAAACCAGTATCTCCTATATTAGTTATACTAAAACCTGCATTTTTAAGAGTAGTTTTTAAATACTCACTCGTTTTAAATTCTTTAAATCCAAGCTCTGGAATTTCGTGTAAATACTCATAATGTTTGATAACTTCCATATTAACTCCTTTAAAAAATATAAATACTAATAACTATTTCTTATTGTTTTCTTAAAAAATATTGTAGAATAAAAACTTTATTTTATTTAAAAGGAGTAGTATGCAAAAAGCTACAGAATTTGAAGTAGGAAAAGTAAAACCTAGTGCTTATCTTGCTTTAATATTTTTAATCTTATTTTTTTCAGGACTTTTAGCAGGACATGATATGCTAAAGGCTTTTGATTTTTCTACTTTAACAGGTGGTTTTGGTAAAATCCCAAAAATCTTAGATGAAGCTAATATAAAAGCTACGACCTTCATAGGAGATGGTGGAAGTGGTGCTAGAGCTGGATTTTTATTTGCATTTAGCTTAATTCCTGCTGTAATGCTTGCACTTGGAGTAATTGAAGTAATGGAGCATTATGGAGCTATTAAGGCTGCTCAAAAATTATTAAATCCTATTTTAAAACCTATTTTAGGAGTTCCTGGATTATGTGGGCTTATATTAATTACTGATTTACAAAGCACAGATGCAGGTGCTGCTATGAGTAAAGAAGCAAGGGATAAAAATTATATAAACGATAAAGATTTAGTAGTAATTTGCGCTTGGCAATATAGTGGGGCTGGTATGATTAATAACTTTTTTGCAATAGGTTCAGCATTATTAGGACATTTAGTATGCTTACCAATAATTCCACTTGTATTAATGCTAATTATGAAATTCGTAGGAGCTATTTTTGTAAGAATAGTTTTAAATACATTTTATAAAAAGGATTTTGAATGAATAATGAGAGCAAAAACCCATTAGATATTTTTATAGTAGGTGCTAAAAAAGGTTTTAATATCGCTTTATATAATCTAATTCCTAATGTTTTAATGGCTTATGTAATAGCTGAAATGTTAAAAATCTTAGGAGTTATGAAATTCTTAGGAGATTATTGTGGCGTTATTATGAATATTTTTGGCTTACCAGGAGAAGCAATTACTATACTTTTATCAGCGTGGCTTAGCACTTCGGCTGGAGTTGGAATTGCTGTTAATTTATATGCAAATGGGGTTATTGATAATATTGGCGTTAGCATAGTTTTACCTGCTATATTTTTAATGGGAGCTCAACTTCAGTATTTAGGAAGATTATTAGCTGTTGCAGGAGTTGCTAAAAAATATTGGATACTGCTAATAATAACAAGTATTTTAAATGCTTTTATTTGTATGTTTATGATGAAAATTGTTGTTAGTTTGTAAAAGAGTTCAGGATTGCTCCTGAACTTAAGAATTATTTTAAAGTTACAATATAAGCAGCTAATGCTTTCATATCATCTTCGCTAAGATTTTTAACTTGTAATTCCATAGTTTTCTTAGCTTTTCCACCAAATGTTCCTGCTTTATAACCTTGTAAAGCTTCTAAAATTGTTTTTTCATCTAAAGTATTGATGATAATTTCTGCACCTGGAGCTTTTTTCTCAGCTGCTTTACCATGACAGGCAATACATTTTTTAAATAATGTAGCTCCATCGTTAGCCATTGCTGCAGTGCTTAATAAAGATAATGCTGCCAAACTTAATAATACTTTTTTCATTTTGTCTCCTTTTTTAAAAAATGAGTGAAATTGTATTTATTTTTGATAAACAAACCAAAATTAATTTAGTATTTAGAATTTATTTAAATTAATAATTATTTTCATATTATTTTTCTTACTTATTTTTTGTAATATTTTAAATATTTTTTAATTAGGATAACTTATGCAAGATTTACCTTTGGTGTATGTTTTAGAAGATGATTTAAGCATTAATAATTTAATAAAATATGCTTTAGAAAGCAGTGGTTTTAAAGTCATTAGTTTAATTAATGCAAAAGAGCTTTTTAGCGAATTAAACAATCAAATTCCACATATTTTAGTGCTTGATATTATGCTACCTTGCGAAGATGGTTTTAGTATCCTAAAAAAAATAAAATCTAACGAAAAAACAAAAGCTATTGAAGTGATTTTGCTAAGTGCGTTAAATCAAGAAAACGATAAGGTAAAAGGTCTTGATTTAGGAGCAAGTGATTATATTACTAAGCCTTTTTCTATTTTAGAATTCCTAGCAAGAATTAGAAATATTTTAAGAAGAATTGATTGTAATAATGAAATTATTTTTAAAGATTTAAAAATTAATCTAAAAACTAGAATAGTAAGCATTAATGAAGAAGAAATAAGCCTTACTTTAAAAGAATTTGAATTACTTACAAAACTCATTAAAAACCAAAACATTTGCCTTAAAAAAGAAGATTTATTAAAAGAAATTTGGGGAGCAAATATTTCAAGTAGGACTTTAGATATACACATAAATACTTTAAGAAATAAATTAAAAGATTATGCAAAATACATAATAACAATTCGTGGAGTAGGATATAAAATAGCTTATGAGAACTAGGATATTTTTTGCTATATTTTTTGTTTCATTTTTTGTTTTGATACTATTACAAGCAGCGATTTTTAGCGTTTTTGATAATATTTATTTTATAAATCTTGATTTTAAAATAGAAATTTTTAAAACAATATTTTTAGTATTTTTACTAATAACATTACTTAGCTTAACTCTTGCATATTTTATAAGCAAAAGCATAGTAAAACCATTATACGAACTTGACATAAACGAGCTTGATAAATCATTTCAATACAATGAATTAAAGACTTTTTTATCTCAAGTAAAAGAACATAATAAACAATTTAAAAAGATAAGAGCTGAGTTTAGTGCAAATGTTACTCACGAGCTAAAAACTCCACTTACTTCAATAATGTTAAGCTCTGAAATGCTTAAAAATAATCTAGTCAAAAAAGAAGATGAAAAACAATTCATAGATACAATTTACAATCAATCAAGTGCTTTACTTGAGATGATTGATGAGATTATTAAATTATCATTTTTAGATGAAGTTAATAATTTTGAGATGACAAATGTAAATATAAGCAATGTTTTAAGTCAAATTATTAAAGAATTAGATTTTAAAATCCATGAAAAAAATATAAAAATACTTATGGATATAGATGAGTTTATATTTTTTTCCAATGAAAAACTAATAAAAACTATGCTTTATAATATAATTGATAATGCGATTAAATATAATATAGATAATGGCAAAATAATTATTAGTTTGAATATAAACAAAAAACACATAGTTTTATCTATAAAAGACACTGGTATAGGCATTAGCAAGGATATTCAAAATAGAATATATGAGAGATTTTTTAGACAAGACATAAGCAGAAACAAACAAATAAAAGGCACAGGTTTAGGACTTTCAATAGTAAAAAAGATAGCTAGAATACATAAAATTAAAATAATGTTAAATTCCGAGCTAAATAAAGGGAGTGAATTTTTACTACTATTTAAAAATACAAAACACAAAGATTAAGTTTTAATTAATTCTTAATATCTATAATCTTTCATTTAAGCAATTACTTTTAAAGGAAAATCTATGAAATTAACTAACAAAATACCACTATTAGTAAGCATTCCATTAGTTATTTGTTTTATTCTATTAGGGTTGCTAAATTATAACAGTTCTAAAAATGACGCTGTAAATTATTCTAATTTAGGTAAACAAAAAACACTTGAAGCTACAATGCTCTATGTAGATTCATATTTCTCTGGTAAGATGAATTTTTTAACAAAATTTGCTAAAGCTATTGAAGAAGTTAATATTGATACAGATGAAGATATGATTTTAAGAAGACTAAATTTATTATATTCTCCATCAGGACTTAATGCTTTATATTTTGCTAAGGTTAAAGATGGCAAAACATTCTATAAGGGTAATGAAGAAGCAGCACATATAATTAAGGATTTTGATGCTAGGGAACGTAATTGGTTTAAAGAAGCTTTAGTTGATAAAGTTGTAAATTTAAGTGACGATATTTATTATGATGATAGATTAAAGACAGTTATAGCGACAATTTATGCTCCGGTTATGCAAAATGGAAAAATTATTGGAGTAATTGGCGGAGACTTAACTCTAAAACCATTAAAAGATAGTGTATTAAAACTAAAATACTCAGCTACAAATGCGATATTTGCATTTGATACACACAATCAATTTACTTTACATATAAATCCAAAGTATGAATTAAAACAAAATCCTGTTATAGACACAATTAAACAAGAATTGTCTAAAGCACAAGATTATAACGGGTTTAAAACTATTGAATACAATTTTGAAAACCATGATAAAAATGCAGTTTGTACAACTTATGATAAATTAAATTGGACAATTTGTAGCACTAATGAAAACAAAGATTTTGATGAAAATTTAAATAATTTATTAAAACAAAACCTAACAATGTTTATCATCTCATTGCTAATAATTTCAGCTATTTTATATTTATTAATCAAGCAATCTTTA